>CAYQXB010000150.1:0-1518 GCA_964421475.1 uncultured Candidatus Saccharibacteria bacterium | reverse complement strand
TGGCTATTGCTGCGATTCTCATCTTGAGCGCTACATCGATGGTGCAAAAGTGTCAGCAACTTGGTCCGGGCACGCACTACGAAAATGGCGTCACATACACCTGTTCGTAGAAATTACGCTCGATTAAGAAAAGAGCCGTTTACGTTTACCGCTACGGCTCTTTCTCTTTGGGTTTTTTAAATTCTTTTTAAATCAAGCTCAGAATTATTGTGCTTCTTTTTTAGCGGCTTCTGCTTCTTTGTGGCGAGCCTCCACTTCGGCGGCTTTGGCTTCTAGCTCAGCATCTTCTTCAGACTTCTTGGCTTCCTTAGCTTCGTGTTGCTTTTCGGCTGCTTCGTGCAGTTTTTCTTCCTCGGCTTCGGCCTTGGCGTCATGGATAGTATTGACAGCTGTCTTATCAAATTCCACACCACTGAGTCGCGCTGATTTTCCGGTTCGTTCGCGCATGTAGGTTAGGTATTTGCGGCGAACTTTGCTTCGTTTCATGACTTCAACTTTAAGTACAAGTGGAGAATGCATCAGGTAGGTCTTTTCGACGCCAATACCGCTGGCAATACGGCGAACCGTGATGCTTGAGGTGTGGCTGTTCTTGCGGTCGGTGCGGATCACCAAACCTTCGAACACCTGCACGCGCTCTTTGTTGCCCTCTTTGATTTTTTGGTGCACGCGAACAGTGTCGCCAGATCGTACATCGACAACTTGGTGTTTTTTGTATTTCGCGTTAATTTGTTCAATCACAGATGGCATAACCAAAACATCCTATCACTTTTCTGCCTCTGATGCAACACCTTGGTAGGCGTGCGCACCCAAAATCGGCACGATGTCACGGAGGCGTTGCCGACGGTGATCATCATCTTCCAGCATACTGAGCGCATTATCTTCAAGAATGTGACCAAGTATTGCCTGCCGCGTTAGTATACGATCATCTTCTTCTCGGGGCGGAGACATGGACGGAAACAGCGGCACGACGTCAGCAAGTCTTTCATCAGACATTTTTTTGGTCCTTTCTTTTTTGACAACAGCCTTTCATTATACAGATTTGGTATGATAGAGCTATATGGCAAAAGATTTTGCGCAAATCGCGCTCGAACAACACAAAAAACTACGGGGTAAAATTGCACTCCAACTTAAAGACAAACTTGATTCTCAAGATAAGTTAAGTACGTATTACACGCCTGGCGTGGCCGCTGTTTCGAGTTACGTCGCGGGGAATCCGACTAAGGCGCGCGAGTACACTTGGCTTAACAATAACGTCGCGGTGATTAGCGATGGCTCGGCGGTGTTGGGACTCGGCAACATTGGTCCGTACGGCGCATTGCCAGTGATGGAAGGCAAAGCCATGCTGTTTAAACACTTTGCCGGTATTGATGCCGTGCCGATTATTTTAGACGTGCATTCGGCCGATGAAATTGTCGCAGCGGTTAAAGCCATTGCGCCAAGTTTTGGTGGCATCAACCTAGAAGACATCGCCGCGCCAATTTGTTTTAAAGTCGAAGAACGTTTAAAAGCCGAGCTGAA
>CAYQXB010000149.1:0-1539 GCA_964421475.1 uncultured Candidatus Saccharibacteria bacterium | reverse complement strand
CGCAACAGCCTATCTGAGGTTGCATGGGGCATGTGGCACAACTTTCAAGTGCGCACGGCGGAATTGATGCACAGCCAACCGCCAAAAAGCCGGTTTGCTCAAAAATTGGTTTGCTGAGCGAATTGCAAAACACGTATGGCGTCGCGCCCATAATCATCGCGTCTTTCGTAACAAACTGCGCTAAGTTGTGAGCAATGCCGTTACCTTGATAGGTTTTTGGCACCCACAATGTTCCAAGCTCGATCATAGCTTTGCTATCATGCATAACCGGATCGAATGAGCCAATATAGCCCGCCAGGTCATCACCACAGTGCGCTGCCCAGGCCGGATCTTTGGCCAAAACTTCGTCAGGCGTCACCGGCAACATTTGCGGCCATTCGCCCAACAGCCCATTGGTGTAGGCCGAAACTTGCTCGGCAATTTCGTGTTGCGCGCTGCCGGGTAAGTCGTGAAATCTTTCGTATGTAATATTCATAGTTTCCTCTCAAATTAAAAAGCTCCCTTTTTGACCGTTCTGGTCGCCGGGGAGCCGTCTAGGAACTTTTAAAATTTAACAACTACAAGGACGACTCCCGTTACTACGTGAGTGTCGACGAACTACAAAATTGTTGCAGGCTGTTACAAGCATAAATAGTATATTAAAAGTATTAACGTGCGTTGTCAAGTACGAACGGGCTGTTAGTTCACTTGTTAGTCCTCTTTGTATTCGAGAATGTCGCCGGGTTGGCAATTCAAAGCTTTGCAGATTGCTTCGAGTGTCGAGAGCCGCACCGCTTTGGCTTTGCCGGTTTTGAGGATCGATATATTGGCCATTGTTATGCCAACTTTTTCGGATAATTCAGTCACGCTCATTTTGCGCTTTGCGAGCATCACATCAATGTTTATGACAATTGCCATGACTAAACCGTCAGATCGTTTTCGGATTTAATGTTGATTGCGTTTTTGAGTAGCCGCTGTAAAACGCCCAGCGCAATTGCAAATACAAATGGCGCGCCCACAAAAATCACGCCGTAAATAATGATAATACCCGGCGCATCGCCATCAAGCGTAACGAGATAAAAAACAACCGGCCACAGCGCAACAAACAAGCCGCTGATTAGAAATGAACAAAGCTGCATGGTTTTGAGCGCACTCACAGATCCGCTGGAAAACGTTTTATTTTTGTCAATGTAATCGAGTAGTTTCCAGCCTTGGTACAAAGCCACCAAAAAAGCTATCGCCGCCAGATTCAGACCGCACAATATCGGATATCTTGCCCGTTCGATGTCCTGCAGTTCTGGTCCCCAACTTCCATAAACTTGCGGCAAAATGAGCGCGCACAGCCCCAATACAATCAAGGCTAAACCGATAATAGCGGCTCGTAAAAACAATGTGGAACCCTTTTCTGCGACTACTTTTTTCATAAATCACTCCTGATTAATGATGTAATGCACCCATTCTAACACGCTATTTATCGTTTTACAATAAATTTATATTCCAAAACAATACTTCTACCTTTTTGGAATGTACTCTTTTGGCTCGTAAAATTCCAGCCAATTT
>CAYQXB010000148.1:0-1554 GCA_964421475.1 uncultured Candidatus Saccharibacteria bacterium | reverse complement strand
TTTGATAACTCTCGAATGCTTGGGCAATCTCGTCCTCAATTTGATAATAACCAAGGTGATTAAACCGTTCGATGGCGTCAGAGAATCTTTGCAGCACTTTGTTGCTGATATTTGCTTCGTCAGGATAATTATCGATTATTTCGACCAGCTCGGCGTACTCCGGCAAATCACCCAGAATATACTCCAACACTGTTTTGTTCTCGAAGCCAAAATGCTCCTGGCGGCTCGTAATAACGACTGTGCCGCGCTTGATGGTTACTTCGCCCTCGAAATCTTTATCCTCACCCGTTATTAAGTGGAGTAGTGTTGATTTGCCGGTGCCGTTGCGGCCCACTAAACCAACTTTCTCACCAGCCTGAATTTCAAAATCCAGATTGTGATACAAAATAGTATTGCCGAATGATTTTTCGGATACGTTTACAGATACGAGCATAGCGCCTCATTATACACTGTTACGCCATATTTAGAGTATTTGCTATTCTCGTCTTACTCTATAAACGTCGCCCCATGGCTCGTGGTCAACAAGCTCACTCTACCCATGTTTCAAAACTAAAGGTACCGATCTGATCGCCGTCGCCTATAACACTTTTTCATTGTCATACAAATCCATGCTTTTTTGTTGCTATATTAGGCGGGTTTTTCAACGCCAATAATGTAAGCTTCTTCGCCAATTCGTGCATTGTAATGCGGAAAAATAATGCATTCCCCAGTTTTGGCCGTGAACTGCTCCGCGTGCTCGGTAGCAATAATTTGCCCCGGCAGTAAGCGCTGGAAATTTTTAAATCCAGCGCAGAGCGTAAATGCATCAGACTTTTTGGGCACCGCTTTTTGGGCACGAATAATCCTTTTAGGCGCGGACGAATAATTCACTGGCTGACTCGTCATGTCAAAAAATTTTAAAAACTGATACACTGCTTTTTTGGCAAAATCAGTATACTCGCGAGATTTTGAAAGCGGGCCGCACTCCAAACAAATGCCCAGCTTGCCGGCCTCGAACATATAGCTGTCGGTACCGCCGGGTTCGACAGCCGTCCAGTTTGTAGAAATTATCGGTACGTCAAAAATCCGCGCAAGCTGCAATGCATTTTCTTCGCAAATAACAAACGGCTCGCCGTCGTCATCGTAAAACATGTGCAAATCAAGCAACGCGTCGCACTCGTCCAAAAGCTTCATGAGTTCGCGTGCGCGAATGTCTTCCGGCGATGTGCCAGTATTATTTTTGTAAAAACAACGATTGAGATTTTTGCCAAGCATTCGCACATTTGCTGCAATTGCCGGAGGATTTGCAAACACAATCAGTAAACGACCGCGCATAATCTTAAGCGTTGGCAAGAGTTCGTGCAGCGCATACACGCCAGCGCGTTCATTACCATGCACGCCAGCAAAAATCGCGACAGTTGGTCCTGGTTTACCGCTTTCAATATAGGTACTATCTTTGCTGTTCATGCAGCGCCTCCAAACACCATCATTGTATCGCAACAGCCCACCTGAGGCTGCATAGGGCATGTGGCACAACTTTCAAGTGCGCACGGCGGAATTGATGCACAGCCAACC
>CAYQXB010000147.1:0-1578 GCA_964421475.1 uncultured Candidatus Saccharibacteria bacterium | reverse complement strand
TCATTGGGCTGATTCTGCATTTCCACAAAAAGCCGGCTGCCGATGCTAAAACAAAAGTCACCGAGCAAGCACAAAAAGCCGAAGAAGACATTGAGCACATTTTTGACGAAGCCTTCCGCGAAGAACTGCGCAATCGCGGCCGACTTTATTTTGAGAAAATCATTGGCGAAAACGCCATGTTCCTCCAGCAGGATTTGCGCTTGACCGCCTCGCAGCTCAACGAATACATGAAACAAGAAATCAGCAAAACACTCCAAGAAGAGTTCAAAAAATACGAACAGTCAATCACCGATGCACAGGAAATGGCGATTAAATCGATTGACAAAACGCGCGAGACAATCGAGCAGCAGCGGCAAGTCCTAAGCAAGCAGCTGGAAGACGAATTGAAGTCAGAAAAAGACCGTTACATGATTCGGTTCGAAAAGAACATGGCCGAAATCATTAACCACTATATTTTGGCGGCAGTCGGTAGCCAGATTAGCTTGGATGATCAGTTGGAATACATTTTGAGCGATCTTGAAGCGAGCAAAAAAGAAATAATCGACGATATTAAGACGGGTGCCTAGAGCAATGAACGACGAAGCATTTTTTATTCCGCTCGGTGTTATGACAAAAACAGATGTTGCACGGTTGGTTCGTGAGCTTGATGACCTTGAAGACAACCTGCGCCAGGCGCATTTGCATCAAAAGCCAGGAAGCACAAAAGTGAATATTAGCCAAAGTTTGCGCGAGACAGCGCACGTTAATAATTGCGACCTTAAAACAGTTGCAGTGCGCACGCAGCTTCGCGATAACCTGAATGCGCTCAAAAAATCAGCGCCAGTGATGCATATTAGTTTTGCAACGTCGCCAAAGGTAGAGTTTTTGAGTGATATTGCCGGCTGGTTTCGCCGAGAAGTTCATCCTCATTCCCTGCTGGAAGTCGGTCTGCAACCCAGTATCGCTGCCGGCTGCGTCCTGAGGACAACCAACAAGTATTTTGATTTTAGTCTGCGCCGTCGTCTGCTTGAAAACAATGAGCTGCTCACAAAAACACTTCGAGAAAAATTGGGCGAGGGGAAAATCGGCGTATGACAGCCTCGGTACGTTCAAATTCGGGTAACGCACATTTTGACCGCTTGGTTGAAACGGGAAATCCAGTTGGCGAAGTCGTGAGTATCAATCGATTTATGGTTAAAGTCTCGGGCTTGCACCCGGTTAGTTTGCGCGCGCTGGTGATGTTCGACGACGGGAGCAAAGGCTTGGTGCATCGAATCTTGGACGACGGTGTGATGGTGCTACACATCGGCAATAAACCGTTGAAAATTGGAACGGTGACGGTCGTACAGTTTCAGGAATTGATGAGCAAAGTTGGCAAAGATTTTGTTGGGCGCGTGGTGAGCGTGACCGGCGAGCCACTGGACGAAAAGGGTGCTATCGCAAGTGATGCGACGTGGCCGGTGTTTAATGCCGCGCCAAAATTATTCGAGCGAGAGCAGTTAAATCGGCAACTCGAAACCGGTGTGGTGACCATCGACGCTTTGTTTCCACTGGTGCACGGGCAGCGTATTGCATTGCTGGGCGACAGTAAATCCGGCA
>CAYQXB010000146.1:0-1579 GCA_964421475.1 uncultured Candidatus Saccharibacteria bacterium | reverse complement strand
CTCAAAATCGTCACCGCGAATTCTTCTGCCTTGATAAACATTGTTGGGTATGGCACGAAGAATGGACCGATGAGCACGGCAAAAAACACGTCGTTAATACGCGCTACGAAGTTCGCCCCGATGGTGTTTTGAAGTCGCAAAACGGCGGCCACTATCAACAAGTTTCACAAGCTGAAATCAATCGGTTGGCGCAAGCCGCTGATGTCTACTACGACCGCATCCAAAAAGAAGTTTATAATTTCGCATAAAGCAGGCTATCCTGCGGTAAGCTAGATCTATGAGCCAAAGCATTTATCTCGATTATGCGGCTGCAACGCCAGTTGATCCGGACGTATTGAATGCTATGCAGCCGTACTTTAGTCAGGATTTCTTCAATCCGAGTGCGCAGTATCTTGCTGCAAAAAGAGTTCGAAGTGCTATCGAAGCAGCCCGCGCTCGAGTCGCAAACGCACTTGGCGTACGCGGCAGCGAAGTTGTTTTTACAGCTGGCGCAACCGAGGCTAATAACATGGCCATTCACGGTATTATGTCGCAGTTTCCGAAAGGAAAGGTGCTTGTTTCGGCGATCGAACACGATTCAGTATTAAAACCAGCACAGCAGCACGCTCATGCGGAAATTCCGGTTAACGCGCAGGGGCTGATTAAACTCGAAAAACTCAAAACAATGTTACACGATGACAATGTTGTGCTGGTGAGTATTGTGTACGCCAACAACGAAATCGGTACCATTCAACACCTGACTAAGATTTCAAAAATGATTAAAAAGGTGCGAGCGCAGCGCGAAGCAAACGGCAGCACAACACCGCTGTATTTTCATACCGATGCCGCGCAAGCGCCAAACTATTATCACGTGTTACCAAAGCGGCTCGGTGTGGATTTGATGAGTTTAAACGGCGGTAAAATTTATGGTCCAAAGCAAAGTGGTTGTTTATTTGTTCGGGCAGGTATTGAGCTTCGACCGCTCATTATTGGCGGTGGACAAGAACGTGGCTTACGATCGGGCACTGAAAACGTTGCCAGTATTGTTGGATTTAGTCATGCGCTCAAAAAAGCGGTCGCTCTGCGCGACAAGGCTCGTCCCAAGATGTGGGCTCTCAAACTTTATTTTGTACAAAAAATTGCCACAGATTTAGCGGGCAAGGCCTATCCAAACGCGACTGCCGATAGCTTGGCTAATATTGTGCATGTAACCTTTCCGGATCAGGATAACGAACGACTAATGATGCAACTCGACGAAGCCGGTATTATGGTCGCCACCGGATCAGCCTGTAGCGCTAGTAATGAAGAAGCGTCACATGTTTTAAAAGCAATTGGCATGAACGACAAAGCAGCCCGCGCTAGTCTACGTTTTAGTATGGGGCGCGGCACTACGCAAAAAGATGTCGATTTTGTTATAAAAACATTGGTCGAAATCCTCTCAAAATAGTGGCAAAATAACCCCGAAAACGCTATAGTTAATGCTAGTATAGCCTTAAGCGGGCTCTTAAATGGAGAGGGTGGTAGCAAGAACTCGTGCAACTCTGGCAATTAGTCGCAATTATTCTGGGTTTGCTGGGCGCAATGACAGTGGTCATTGGGC
>CAYQXB010000145.1:0-1587 GCA_964421475.1 uncultured Candidatus Saccharibacteria bacterium | reverse complement strand
CTGGCAAAATATGCCACACCGTTTGCGGCTGGTGCATTGCTCGCCGCCGTGTTCCTGGATCTTTTAAAAGAGGGGATTGAAATCTCGGAGACCTCCACTGTACTGATGATGACGCTCATCGGTATTTTGATCTTCTTCTTTTTGGAGCGATTTTTGCGATGGTTCCATCATCACCATAATCACGAGGGGCACGACGACAAGAAAGATCCCAAGGTATGGCTGGTTATTATCGGAGATACGCTGCATAACGCGCTCGACGGTGTGGCAATTGCCGCTTCTTTCTTGGTCAGCGTACCAACCGGAATTGTAACTACGATCGCCGTGGCGGCGCACGAAATCCCGCAAGAAATCGGCGATTTTGGCGTGTTGCTCAACAAAGGTATGCGTCGCCGCGATGTATTGCTTGTAAATTTGATGAGCGCACTCGCAACAGTTGCGGCAGCTTTAGCAGCCTATTATTTTGGAACTGTTCATCCAGAATCGATCGGCATTTTATTCGGATTAAGCGCTGGTTTCTTGCTGTACATCGCCTTGAGCGATTTAATCCCAGAAATTCACGAATCTGTTCCAAAACGACGACTGCTCAGCTGGCAGCCAATCTTGCTGTTGCTCGGTGTTATTACGGTTGCGCTCACAATTACCGTTGCGCACCGCTACATTGACACTGGACACGAGGGACACGAACATAAAAGTGAATCTCACGCGCAGGAATTTGAGGGTTGCGTTCGCTATTACGATCACCACGGCGAAAAATTGCTGGCAATCGATTGTCCCGGCGATAATCAAGATCTTGAGATCCTGCCAGAAGAATCTGATATTGATCACGAGCACGAAGAGGGTGCCGATCATTCACACGAAGACGATGATCACGCGCATTAGTGGCGCCGCGCGCCCGAACCCTTTATACTAGTGGTTATGAATGGGGCAATCGTAGCAATAGTCGTCGTAATTGTGCTCGGGTTTGGAGCAGTAATATTCTTCTTGAACCAAAAGCTCGCCAGCCTCAAAAATGATCAGGCGGCTAGTTTGTTAAAAACTGATCTGGATAACTTAAACAAAGGCGTCGGTGAGCTTAAAGAAAGCCTAAACGAAAATATTAACAAAAAATTGGCTGATTCGCAGACGAGTATGACCACCAACATGCAAAAACAGTTTGCGCAAAGTGCCAAAATTATCGCCGACGTAACCCAGCGCTTAACAAAACTGGATGAAACAAACCGCCGGGTGGTGGACGTTGCGGACGAACTCAAAACTTTGCAGAATGTTTTGCAAAATCCCAAGCAGCGCGGGGTATTAGGCGAATTTTATCTCGAACAAATTCTAGAAAACTTGTTACCAAAAGGTTCATTTGATTTGCAATACAAAATTGCCGATGGTTTTATCGTTGACGCGGTGGTGCATTTGGACGGCCGGGTGTTGCCGATTGACAGCAAGTTTAGCCTGGAGAATTACAATCGATTAGTTGAGGCCAAGGGCGCAGAGCGAGCACCGCTCGAAAAAGCGTTTAAAGAAGATCTCAAAAAACGCATCGATGAAACCAGCAAATATATTCAAACCAAGAACGGCACGCTCGAACAAGCGTTGATG
>CAYQXB010000144.1:376-1598 GCA_964421475.1 uncultured Candidatus Saccharibacteria bacterium | reverse complement strand
TAATTAAAGACTTCAAAGATTACTAAATATACCCGCCGAGGATGGCGAGCGTCACACCAAGGACGGCGCAGACCTGCCCAATAATCCAAAAGCGCATAGTCACTTTGGTTTTAGGCCAGCCGATAGCTTCGAAGTGATGATGAATCGGCGCGGCAATAAAAATCCGCCGTTTAAATAATCGTTTCGAAGTAATTTGTAGCAAGCTTGATCCTGCTTCGGCGACGAATACGAGTGCAATAAGTGGCAACAAAAATAATGTGTCGGTTAACATGGCGACAACGCCGAGTGCTGTTCCGAACGCGAACGAACCGACATCACCCATAACAAATCGGGCTGGTGGAATATTAAACCACACGTACGACAGCAGCGCTCCAACGACGGTTAAACAAAATCCGGCGATGCCAAAATTGCCTTGCATGGCGGCAATCACGCCAAACGCTGCAAAAGCGCTCATCAATAATCCGCCGGCTAGTCCGTCAACGCCGTCGCTTATATTGACTGCATTGCTGGTACTGACAACGACCGCCACAAATAATGGCATAAGTAACCAGCCGAGCTCGACATGGCCAAGTCCAGGTAACAAAATAGTTGAATAACCAAGCTTGTAATAGCAAAAGAGTGCACCAATAGCTGCAACGATAGTTATGAGGCCGAACTTAATTGGTGCCCGCAGCCCGGCAACGTTTCCGCCGCGACCACGAATATTAATCACGTCATCAAGTAGGCCAACTGCTCCACCGCCTAGTAATGCGGCAAGGGGCAACCACGTTTGCTGGCGTTCAAGATTGAAAAGGACCGTTGTAATTGTGATTGCGGCAAGTCCAATTAAACCAGCCATGCGCGGAATCTGACGATGTATGCGAAACTTGGCGATTACTTTAAGTGTCTCGCCGGTGGTCGAATGAGTGCGCGAAGTCTTCCACCAACTGTGTTTAAAAGCAAAATGCGTAAAAATCGGTGTAATTATCATCGAAACCGTAAACGAAAAAAAACTGAGCAGGAGCGCAACGGCAATTTGGTTTGTTTCGTGAGTAAGGCTTAACATAGTTGCTTAGGAAAAATCTATGGTCAGTATAGCACAGCGAAACATTGATTAGTGTAGAATGAAAGCCATGAACAAATCAGCAACTCACCCGACACTTATCATCGTTCGCGGCTTGCCCGGCAGTGGCAAAACTTATTTTGCGGAAGCACTTGCCAAATTTTTTGGCAAGTGCTTCCG
>CAYQXB010000144.1:0-366 GCA_964421475.1 uncultured Candidatus Saccharibacteria bacterium | reverse complement strand
CCAAAAAATTTGGCAAAGACGAACTCATACTGCTAGACCCGGATATTGTCGATCAAAACAGTTCGGAGTACAAAGATCATGTCGCCAGGGCAACAGCCGAGGGTGTTGATCCAAAGCTACATTTATACCGATACTTGCGGAGCCAAGCGTACCAGGGCATCGCTGAATGCAAAGTTATTATGTGGAATCAGCCGTTTACTAATCTCGAAATCTTCAACAAAATGATGGCCAATATGAATCTTCAGGCCGAGCAAAACAATACCGCGCTCGAAACGCTTGTTGTTGAGGTTGAAACCGACCCGCAAACTGCCAAAGCGCGAGTTCAAGCCCGAAAAGATGCCGGTGGGCACGGCCCGTCTGGCAATG
>CAYQXB010000143.1:0-1645 GCA_964421475.1 uncultured Candidatus Saccharibacteria bacterium | reverse complement strand
GGGTATGATTCCGCCGGCATTGCACTTTTGGATACATCGGTGCACGTCGTACGATCAATCGGCGACACCAGTAAACTAAATATCGAGACTTTGCCGCCAGCCACGACCGGTATTGGTCACACCCGCTGGGCAACGCACGGCAAACCATCCGTCGCTAACGCTCATCCGCATACTTTTGGTGCGATCACGCTCGTGCATAACGGCATTATCGAAAACTACGAAGAATTAAAAAGCGAAATTGATAGCAAAAAACTGCAAAGCCAAACTGATAGTGAGGTGCTGGCTGCCCTCATCGACAAATATTTTGGCCAATCCCACGATCTGTTGTCGGCCATCAGACAAGCGCTTGCCAAAGTGAATGGTACGTTTGGCATTGCCGTCATTACACCAAAAATGCCCGGTACAATTATTGCAGCACGGCGTGGCAGCCCGATTGTCATTGGCGTAGGGAGCAATCAACATTTTATTGCCAGCGATGCATCGGCGATTATCAACCACACCGACAAAGTTATTTACCTTGAAGACGATCAGATTGCCGTTATTACTGCCGACCATCTTGATTTGTATGATTTGAAGCTAAACCATCAGGATGCACTGATCGAACAACTCGACGAGCTTGACTTGAGCGAGGGCAAAAAAGGGTTTAGCAGCTACCTTGAAAAAGAGATTAACGAGCAGCCCAAAGCCCTTCACAACGCCATGCGCGGGCGGGTAGGGAGCGACGGTTCGATTGTGCTGGGCGGGCCAAATCTAACGCTTGAAGATTACTTGTCACTCAAAGAAATTTTGATTATCGGATGTGGGACAGCGTACTACGCCGGCTGCTATGCCAAATACGAACTCGAAGAACTGCTCGGTATCCCAGTTAGCGTTGAACACGCTAGCGAATTTCGGTATCGGTACGGCGCATACGACCCAGCGGCCACATTGGCGATTTTTATGAGCCAATCCGGCGAAACAGCCGACACGTTGGCCTCACTCCGCGAGGCGCGGCGGCGACAAATCAAAACAATGGGCATCATCAACACCGTTGGCTCGACGATTGCGCACGAGATTGATCGCGGCGGGATTTATTTGCACGCCGGCGTTGAATCCTCGGTTGCCAGCACCAAAGCATACAGTTCGATGGTCGCCGCGCTGCTGATGTTTGGTGGTTTTATTGCATACAAAACCGGTCGTGACGCTTCGGCAACTCGAAGTTTAGCAGGCGAATTATTGCAATTGCCCGATGAAATCCAGGCCGTCATCAATCTCAAACCCCAAATCGACAAAATTAGCCTGAAACTTCGGAAGTTCCACGACTGGTTTGTACTTGGTCGTGGTCCGCTGTACTCGGTTGCCCAGGAAGGTGCGCTGAAGCTCACCGAAGTCGCCTATATTCACGCGCAGGCTTTTCCAACCGGCGAAATGAAACACGGCCCGATCTCGCTGGTCGACAGCCAGCATCTTTCGGTGCTTTTGTTGCCTGAAGATCCGCTGCTGTACAAAAAAAGTTTGTCGGCGCTCGAAGAGCTCAAAGCCCGCAGCGGCAACGTTCTGACTATTGGCACCCGACCAAAAGAGACTGGCAGCGATTTTCATATCGAAATTTCACATAACGGACCGCGCACTGATGGGCTGCTCTACAACTGTTGCTTGCAACTGT
>CAYQXB010000142.1:0-1657 GCA_964421475.1 uncultured Candidatus Saccharibacteria bacterium | reverse complement strand
GTGCAATGAATGTATCTATCGCACCGCCAGCTGCTGCGGATGAATGGGCGCTCAATATCTGTCAGGCACTCGGCGACGTCACGGAGTATTGGAACCCGCCGGGCGGCAAAGAGTTTTTTGATCCAAAGAAATACGAACGGGCTAATATGCGGCTTCGTTTTCTTTCGACGCCACCAAAACCGTACGCACAATTTGATCGAGATTTTGAGCCCGGTTTGTCGATAATTGACGTCTTAATGTTTAACTCGGTGGAAGAAACCAATACAATGATTGATAACTATGAGCTTACATGAACCAATTGGCGGCTATTTCGGACTAGAGACTAAGCATGGTAGTTATGCGTTTGCCTCTCATGCAACATTACTTAACAGCGCACGGAACTGTTTTGAGTATATTTTGCGGGCCCAGAAACCAGACTTGGTGTACATGCCGAAATTTACCTGCGACGTTATGCTCGAGCCGTTAAAACTACTCAATATTCAGTACGAGTTTTACGAGATTAACGAACTGCTTGAGATTAAAAATGAGCCAAACGTTGAAAAGAAACAACTCTTGGTATATACAAATTACTTCGGTATAAAAACGGCCTACTGTAAAAAAATCGCAAAAAAATACAAACAAAAACTAATCCTAGATTACGCGCAAGCATTTCTCGACGAGCCAGAAGCAGATTGCCATACAATATATAGTCCGCGTAAATTCTTTGGATTGCCAGATGGCGGGATACTGTACTCCAATAGTTTGCTTGATGAGCATTTTGAAACTGATGTTTCGTACCGCCGCATGAGCCACTTGCTTAAACGGGTTGACGTGGGGGCAGAGGCCGGCTATGCAGATTTTGCAAAGAACGATGCTGCACTTTCGGGGCAGCCGATTAAGCACATGTCGCGGCTTACAAAAACATTGCTTAGTTCAATCGATACCAATAGTGCTCAAAAAATACGAACACAAAACATGAAACAGCTTCACAAAGCACTACATAAAACGAATGGACTTACTGCCGCGCTTGAAGATATTAAAGGCGCGCTTTGTTATCCGTTCCTGACAACTGATGCTCAGCTAAGACAGAAGCTGATAGACCATAAGATTTTCGTAGCGACGTATTGGCCAAATGTGTTGGAGTGGTGTAGTGAGGACGAATTAGAATATAAAATGACAAAATACATTTTGCCACTGCCAATTGATCAACGATACGGTGCACAACATATGCAGCGAATTATAGAGATTATCAATGACTAAGAAAATTAATGTACTCGTGTTTCCCGCGGGCGAGATAAATGCTATTGAGTTGCATGCTGCACTTTCAACATGTGTCAATGTTCGGGTTTTCGGCGCGTCATCGGTTGAGCGACATGGTTCGTACGTGTTCAAAAATTACTTTAAAGACTTGCCGCGCATCAACGATAAAAATTTCTTGACCGTATTTAATGCACTAATAAAAGACAATGCTATCGATGTGGTGTTCCCGACCCACGACGCGGTGTCTGACTATTTTGCGAATAATCTTGATAAAGTACACGCACAAATTGTAGTCAGCGATTCAAAGACAGCCGCGGTCTGCAGTGATAAAAAGTTGTTTTACGATCAGTTTAAACATGAAGCTTGGATTCCGCGGGTGTACGAAAAAGTTGAGGATGTGCAGTATCCTGCCTTTTTG
>CAYQXB010000141.1:1382-1716 GCA_964421475.1 uncultured Candidatus Saccharibacteria bacterium | reverse complement strand
TACCAGCAACGTAGACATTCGACAGATCACTAAGACCCGTATCAACGTATTGCTTGACGCTTTGCTGGGAGGGCACCTTAGTAGCGTCGTTGGAGGCCATATTGTCTTCATCCACAAAATAACCATTGCCAGCCAGGGTTGTGTCCGTATTCATGGTGGCGCCAGCAGCATTAACGTTTGTGGAGTTAGTGACATCAGCCGCAGTGGCAACGCTGTCAAGCTTAGTCTTGTCGCTTGCTGACATTAGCCCGGCCGAAGAGCTAGACGCCGGGGAGATTGATCCAGATTTTAGAGTACCATCAGGGTTATGTCCAACCGTTAAGAAATCATTAAG
>CAYQXB010000141.1:0-1372 GCA_964421475.1 uncultured Candidatus Saccharibacteria bacterium | reverse complement strand
TTTCCCCATGTACCACTATCAGATCCTGGGGTTGGAAGTCGTGCCATATTTCTCCTTTCAGATATTGCTTTAGGTTAAGTATACTTTTGCTTGCGCAGGATGTCTAGATTATAAGAATCCGGGATGAATGCTCTGCTACCATTCTGCTGCATAATTTACTCGGTGCAAGCTCCTGCGTGAGCTCCTTATGAACGAACCTCGGCTTCATCTGACGGTTCTCATCCTGCGCATTAAAAAAAGCTTCTGGCGCCCACATAAGGTGAGTCTCAGAAGCTTGGCTCATTTTTTGTTGGCTGTGATATAGACTTCGACCCGCATTCGATTATTTTTTGAAGTAGCGTGTGTAAAAATTATCTGATTGACAGGCGATCTGATCAAGTATAGTATGTATGAAAAGTATGATAGATAGTACTCACGACACAACACAAGAAATGGGGAAATTATGATGAAAGATTTTACATTTTGGGGTGCGGCTACCGTCGGCACCAAAGGGCAAATTGTTATTCCGGCAGACGCGCGCGACAAGCTTGGGCTGCAGGAGGGCGATAAATTGCTTATTGTTACGCCGCCGCACAGCGAAGCAGTTGTTGTCGTTAAACCAGCCGCACTGGAAGCACACCTCAAAAAGATGCATTCCGAAATGCGCGACATATTAGACGCTACTAACGAAGGAGATCAGGAATAGAATGAGCAGTCTTTCAACAAAAACAAAAACAATCGATGGCATTGCTCCAAATATTTATAAACGACGGTGGAAAATACTCGCGGTCATGTGTTCATGCTTACTGTTAGTCAGTGTCGGTAACAGCAGTCTCAACCAGGCGCTGCCTACCTTGGCGCGAGAGTTACATTTATCTTCTTTGCAGCTTACCTGGATGGTTGATATTTACGCGCTGTTATTCGCCAGTTTGCTGTTTACGTTTAGCGCAGTTGCTGATCGATACGGGCGCAAACTTATTATGCAGATTGGGTTGGCAGTTTTTCTTTTAGGTACGGCGTATGCTGGTTTCATTGCCAAAACTGGTGGTGAATTGATTGCCACTCGAGCAATCATGGGAATCGGTGCCGCGATGGTTATGCCGACAACGTTATCGGTTATCGAAAACGTGTTTCCAAAAAAAGAACGCGCTCGAGCTATCGCGATATGGAGTGGTGTCGCCGGCGGCGGTATTGCGTTGGGTTCGATCGCCACCGGGTTTTTAATTGAACACTATTCTTGGCAATCGGTGTTTATTTTTAGCGCTGCCATCGGACTGCTTGGCTTTGTGCTTAACCAACTTGTTACCCCGAATTCCCGCGATGAAAATCAAACACCAGTTGACTGGCTCAGTGGCGTTCTTTCAACGATAGGTTTGGTGGGGTTGGTGTACGG
>CAYQXB010000140.1:0-1730 GCA_964421475.1 uncultured Candidatus Saccharibacteria bacterium | reverse complement strand
CCGGCGGAATCATACCCGCGGTACTCCAGTTGTTTGAGTCCTGATTTTACAATGCCCACTGCCTGGCGGTTTCCCACGTAGCCTGCGATTCCACACATTACGGTTCCCTCCGTTCAATAAGTACTTTGTTGCCGGTGCGCCGAACCAAGATAGTGTCGCCTTTCTTCCAGCCAAGTTGCGCCACAACTTCAACTGGTAAACTGACGGCAAAGGTTTTTTTGCCTACCAAACCGAGTTTTCGGATTCCGGTTTGATCATTTTCGGGTCGCGCCATGTACCAATCGTAGTACTACGCATCAAAAATACCAAACAATTACGTAATTACTACGTAACTATTGAGTCTGTGGATTGAAATCTGGATTCATCCAGACTGGTTCCCACTGGTTGCCGTCGAGGTCGAGGACCTCGTAACCGAACATCATGTCCTCGGGTGCGCCGTATTCGCCCTTGAAGTAATCGCCACCATTTGCTTTAGCGGTATCGGCGAATTTTTGGACTTCTTCTTTTGAATCAAACGACAGCGCCACTAGTACGCCACTGTGCTTGGCAGGATCGGCAACTTTTTTATCGCCGCGTAGGAATTTCTGATAAAACTCAGGGAGGATCAGCATAACGACGATTTCATCGGACCACTCCATGCCCGCACCCTTGTCATCAGTAAACATCGGGTTGTTCTTAAACCCGAGCGCCTCATAAAAGGCAATTGATTGCTTGAGATCCTTTACAGGGATATTTATGTATACTTGCTTAGCCATTCCAAAACTCCTTACTTAATTTTAATAGTCCGCGATGACAATTTTGTGTTGGTTCATCATGGTTTTATAGGCGCCGGGCTTTTGCATAAGTTCTTCCATATTCGCCGGTACGATTTGCCAGGAAAGACCATAGGTATCTTTACACCAACCGCATTGCTCGGATTCAGGTACGGCTGAAAGCTTTTCCCAGTAATAGTCGATCTCGGCTTGATCTTTGCAGTCGATCTGAAACGAAACGGCTTCAGTAAACTTAAATTCTGGACCCGCGTTGATGCCCACAAAATGATTGCCATTAAGATTAAAGTTGACCGTCAAATCCTTGCCGGCCATATCAAGCTGAAAGTCGGCTAAGCCATCGTCTTTGCTGGCTGGGTACTTGCTGCCGCCGGTAATTTTGCTATTCGGAAACACAGAAACATAAAATTCGGCCGCCTCTTTGGCGTTTCCGTCAAACCATAAATTTGGAACTATTTTCATACTACCCCCTATTTTCCTTGCGATTTATTAACAAAACCTGCTCTTCACTTGCCTTCCTATTATAGCGCAACCGATCAACCGAGCTATTCCTAGGCAGAACCAAAAACTTCAGGGCATTCTTGCATACACAGTTTTCTGCTTATGTGTATGAATCCGATGAACGCAGCCGCACCGTCGCATGTACCAGTACCCAATACTGATACCGACCACCAGATAGATGGCTTGAATGCCGAGCGTGCGCTGCAGCCCAAAAACTCCCAGCGACAGCGCAAGCAGCAGCCGTGTGATGATTGACATAATCGATTGCCCAAACGAAATGGTTGACAGTACGGTGCTGCGTTTACTAGTGTCGACTCGTTCATTGATATAGTCCGACACAATTGGGCGCTGGGCGTTAAATAATCCTTGCAGCAAAATGTAAGCGCCAACCAAAATGTACGGATTGGTAAAGACTGCCAGCAGTCCAAACCCAACAGCCATTAAAATATTGTGCAGCAG
>CAYQXB010000139.1:0-1756 GCA_964421475.1 uncultured Candidatus Saccharibacteria bacterium | reverse complement strand
GCCGCTTGCCCGCTTACACCGGCATCCGACGAGGCCGCTAACCACACGGCGTTATGACTGAGCGCTAATAGCAACACAATACTCACGAGCAGCAGCACGATTACTTCCGGCAACGACGGCACCAAAAAACTCTTCAAAGATTGGCTGTGGCTCGAATCGTTAAAACCAAGATTCATAATAGCCCTATTTAAACATAAGCTTTCCGCCATGCAAACTATTTGACAATCAACCGATATTAGTTATGCTTAAAGTAAGTTCACAAAAATAAAAAGGTAACATTAAAAAATTACAATGGCTAAAAAATCTACAAAAACAAAAGTCCCAGCGGGCACTAAAAGTAATTTCCTGAGTAAACTAATTCCGCGTTCGTCAAAAGCAAAACTACTTGTTTTCTTGATTGTCTTCGCGCTCATTGGCGGCGGCATCATGGCCTACCGCAGCTTCGCAGCTACCGGCGCAGGTGTGTATGGTGCTGACCAGATTATTTCAAGCTTTGCTTCGAATAGTCTCATAACTGAAAATAATGGCATCAAAAAAGGTACCAGGGTATGGCGACTGAATGATAAAGGATCAGCTATCGAAATTGGTCCAAAACCAGTTATTTGGGCGCCGTATATTAAAGTATGCGCCAATGTCTACACGAGCGAATCGAATGCAAGATTGGAGCTAATCGTTACCAATGGTGCGCACAAAAATAACAGTACGCAATCAGTCAACAGCAGCGGCTACTACCAAAAACTGTGCTCACCAGAATTACATCACTTATCACAATTTGCTAACCAGCCTATTAAAGGTGTGGCACGCAACATGAGTCCTCACGGTGCTGATATTAAAGTTGCGAGTATGTCACTCGAGTACAGAAACTAGTTACAATCGAAACATCTGATGTGAAAAAAATCAGAAAGCTATTCGCTAAAAACAAGCGTGGCGTTATGGTCACGCTTGTTTTGGGGTTTTTGTGGAGTTGGTTGTTTTTGGTTGATGTAACTAACCTGGCAAAATCAACTGCCCTTGGATTCGCATTGATGTTCGTCGCTTACATCGTGATGGTCGCCATTAGTTCATTCGTCGTTTTAAAAACCTGGCCGTTTATTGCAAACTGGCTCAAAAAACCATCACTAAAATCAATCCTCTACGTTTTACTCGTCTGGGCGGCCGTTGAACTCATACTTGCCTGGTTGTTAAGTATTGTTTGGATGGGGCGCGAAGGCAGCTGGGACAACATCGTACCGTTTGTGTCGCTAACGCCAATTGTCACACTGACACCACTGCGATTTTTGACTCGGCTGTTTGGATTCTTTGGAACCTCCGCCGTAATTGGGACTGGAATTATTCTAGCAATTGCTTGTGTTAAAAACACAAAATGGCGAAAGCTAGCTGCTGGATACTGGGTGATTCTACTCGCCGTTAATACTTTGCTTTGGCTGGGATTTTCGAACGCAGTTGGTCCGCAACTCACTGCGACAATTACGTCCGAGCATCTCGGCAAACCACAAAAAGTTAGCCCGAAAAATAGCGATCTTGTTGTCGTACCTGAGTACGGGCTCGATAACTATACAAGCGAAACAATTGCCGACCGATTTACCGACAACTCACGCGAAGTGTACATTACCGGCACCAAACAATACGGCGAAAGAAACGGCAACAGTAACGTGCTCGTGTATGCATCAAACAAACAGGGGTTTTTGTACGAGCATAAAAAAGATCGTTTAATTGCTGGTGGCGAGTATCTGCCATTCACCTATGAAGTTTTTGT
>CAYQXB010000138.1:0-1765 GCA_964421475.1 uncultured Candidatus Saccharibacteria bacterium | reverse complement strand
ACGCTACCGCGTACTACTTGCAAGCGTGACATACTTTAAAGCAAAGCCAGGCGATCAAGTCAGTGTTGACGTTCCAGCCGAAGACGAAAATGCCGAGTGGGCCGCCCTCGAAGCCGCATTGTAGCTGTTAGTAGTTAGGTGAGAGGTTAGAGTTAGCTACAAAACCTATAACCTAAACCCTACCCACTACAACCTAATTTTTTTGCTTTTGCTGCTGTTTATATTACACGTTCCTTTCTGCTAGTCGTAAACTGTCTGCTGTATACTAATAGGACTATGGGGGAAGCTTTATACCGAAAGTACCGTTCGAAGTCGCTTGATGAGATTGTGGGGCAACCACACATCACCGATACCTTGAACAATGCGCTCAAAAAAGGGCGTATTAGCCACGCCTATTTATTTACTGGCCCTAAGGGCGTTGGCAAAACCAGTATTGCCCGCATTTTGGCGCACGAAATTAATGAACTGCCGTACACGGACGAATCAGTGCACCTCGATATTATCGAAATCGACGCTGCCAGCAATCGCCGGATCGACGAAATCCGCGACTTACGCGACAAAGTACACATTGCGCCAACATCAGCCAAATACAAAGTCTACATTATCGACGAAGTGCACATGCTGACCAAAGAAGCCTTTAACGCGCTCCTAAAAACACTTGAGGAACCACCCGAACACGTGGTATTTATTCTTGCAACCACCGAGGTCCAAAAACTACCCGAAACAATTATTAGCCGCACTCAGCGCTACACCTTTAAACCAATTAACGACGAAAACACGGTTACGCACCTTAAAGATTTGGCGGCAAAAGAGAACATTACCATTGATGATGAAGCGCTGCAGCTCATTGCCGAACACGGCGACGGAAGCTTTCGCGATAGCATTAGTTTGCTTGATCAAGTCGGGCATGGCCATAGTACCGTCACCGCGGAAACTATTCGTCAGATATTGGGCGTTCCACCGAAGTCCACTGTTAAACAAGCGGTAGCAGCCATAGTTGCGGGAGATGTCACGGGTGTGATGACAGAACTAAGCAGCATGTACGAGCAAGGCTATCAAGCCGGGCCAATTGCCAGCGAACTTTCAAAAAGCTTTCGCGCGCGGGCGCTAAACCAAGAGGCGACCAGCACTGAGCTTGATCTGCTGCATAAACTTATCAACGTGCCGGCGTCGCACAACCCTAGAACATATCTTGAACTCATTCTGCTGCAAGCAACGATGCAAGATGTGCCGGCCGCACCAAAACGTCCGGCCTCAGTTCCGGTTGCGCCACAAGCTCACAAAAAGGCGATCGCAGCAGAAGAACCGCCGGAGGAGCCAACACCCGCCCCGGAACTCGAAAAACCAAAGAAGCAGCCACTTGCTAAGCCGGAGCCTGCAAAACCACTCGGCACGGTCGATGATACACTCTGGCCACAAGTTCTGGATAAATTGAAGGGCCAGCACAACACGCTGTATGGTGTTGCACGCATGGCGCATCCGTCTCTGAACGACGACACGCTAACGCTCACGTTTAACTTTGGATTTCATCAGCGGCGTTGCAACGAGGATCGCAATCGCGCAAAAATATCCAAGATCATTCAAGAAATTACTGGTCAGAATTTGCAAGTCGTTTGTCAGGTTGATGCCAATGTAAAAGTTGATCCAGTGCCTGCATCCAGCAAGCCAACAACTTCTGCGCCAACCGAAACTCCCAAAAATCCGACAAAATCTGCTACACTAGAATCAATAACAGAGGTATTTGGTGGTGGGGAAGTATTGGATT
>CAYQXB010000137.1:0-1765 GCA_964421475.1 uncultured Candidatus Saccharibacteria bacterium | reverse complement strand
GGAGCTTTCCCAGATTGCTGATATTATTGCCCACGGTGAAATTGACCAAGATCTGGTGACAATCGTGCCGGGGCAGCGAATTGACCAAGTTGAAGCTACGCTGGTGAATGCCGGGTTTGAGCCAGCTGCCGTGAAACGAGCGTTGAATCCAAAGCTCTACAAAGATCATCCGGCGCTTGTCGACAAGCCACGCAGCGCCAGTCTGGAAGGATATTTGTATCCTGAATCATTCCAAAAAACCGGAAACACCAAGCCGGAGGACATCATTCGCGCCAGTTTAGACGAAATGCACAAGCGGCTCACACCAAATTTGCGAGCGGCAATTGCCAAACGCGGCATGAGTGTGCACGAGGGAATTATCCTCGCTTCAATTATCGAGCGCGAAGTACCGCACGCCAAAGACCGGCCAGTTGTGTCACAGGTGTTCCAAACACGCATGAAACAAGGTATTAAGCTTCAGTCAGACGCCACGACTTCTTACGGCGCCATCCTCAAGGGTGACGAGCCGACCATCAACTATGATTCACCGTACAATACCTACCTCTATGGCGGTTTGCCGCCCGGTCCAATTAGCAGCGTTGGGTTGAGTGCGCTCCAGGCGGTGGCTCGGCCGGCAAAGACTCATTATCTGTTTTTTGTCTCTGGTGACGATGACACCACGCACTTCTCGAAGACATTGCAAGAACACGAGGAAAACATTGCTCGTTACTGTAAAAAAAAGTGCGGCTAAATCGCATTTTTTACAGGGGTAATTTGCGCCTTAAAAAGGTTGTTGTGTCGCACCGGATATGCTATAATTTCGCGGTAACTTTGATCTGTTGAGCGGTTGTTTAACAGGGGCAAGTTACCACTAAAGCTGTTTTTCTATAAATATGCCCTATACCAAGTATAATTTGGGTCGAATCACAGGGCAAAATCATTAACAGAGCTTTGGTGCGTGGGCGCAAAGAATCGCGCCCAAGGAGTAGTCTATTCGTACTACGCAAGCATTTACCCAGGAAATTGAAAACCGTCTCGATGGTCTGAATCAGCGTCGAGAACGGTGGTATAAACGTTTATTAGACAAAAAACACCGCAAGCGAACCATTCGGTCAACACTGTTGGTTGCTAACGTATTGGTGTTGATTGGTGTGGTTGCGTTTGTGGCTCAAAAGCCCGAAACCAGCAGTCAGAATGCGCCGATTCTTTCATCGCAATCGCAAGAAAACACCGTTGCCAACCCGTTGGACGATCTCTCTTCGGCTGATATCGCGGTGAATATTGCTCGGGCTACCCGACTGCCAGAATCAACCAGCGTTACAAACTTGGCAGACACGGTAAGCGCCCAGTTAGCTGTCACCGCAAGTGATAGCGTTATTTCGGCCAAGCCACAGGTTATTGCTACCGGTTTGCCGTCGCGAGCTGATATTAAGACGTATATCGTCAAAAAAGGCGACACCGTCAGCAGCATTGCTAACCGATTCGGGATTACCTCTGAAACCATTCGTTGGTCAAATGACCTGGCGAGTAATTCAGTTTCGCCGGGCAGATCATTGATTATTTCGCCAGTTGATGGGTTGATTTATAAGGTTGCCGCTGGGGACACGATTCGCGGCATTGCCAGTCGATTCGGTGTCAATGTTGATAAACTGGTTGCCATTAACGACCTCGAGTCTGGGAGCCTTCCGGTTGGTGAGCAGATTATTATTCCGGGTGGGCGACCAGCAGCCACAACAACTGCATCACAAACTACCTATAACGCCTACGCAACCGGGTTTGCTTTTGG
>CAYQXB010000136.1:0-1771 GCA_964421475.1 uncultured Candidatus Saccharibacteria bacterium | reverse complement strand
GTCGTTAGTTTTGTGCCCGAGTAAACTCGGCGCACAGATTAACGTGCACCATCCCTCATCCCCAGCCAACCAAAAACACATCGGTTTTGGTTGGTGCTTTTTGCTACAATAAGCAAATGAAAGATTCGACCGAGCAAAAAATCAAAAAAGAAATTAAGCAAGTTGGCTTAGACCTCGTCATTGTATTGATGATCGTCATGCTGATGCTCGGCTTTATCGCTGGTATTGTTGTCTACTAGCACGCTCCTCTGACAGGCGTGCTACAATTAAGCCAACAATATAATCATAAGCAATAAAAAGGACTTATCGTGCCTCCACAAAATGTCGATGATCAAGCAAACCAACCAGTTGTAGGACCAACTCCGGGACAACAGTTCCAGCCAGCCGCACAAACTGCCGTACCACAACCCGATGCCCAGCCAATCGAACCAGCTCCGCAGGCGCAGGCCTCGTGGCCACCAACTGACCAGCAGCCGTACTTTACGCCACCCAAAAAGTCGGGCAAAAAGAAATTTGTTGTATTGGCGCTCGTACTTGGTGTTGTCTTAGCGGTTGTCGGAAGCGTCTATGTGTTTGCGTTTTATATTCCGAATCGCCCCGAGAATGTCTGGAATAGCGGCATAAATCGATCTGGCCAAGCGCTCCAAAGTCTGGCCGAAAAATCAACCGAGCAACTCAAATCTGAAACGTACGCTAAGTCTGAAGTTACCGTGGATGTCACGGCTTCGGCCCAAGGACAAAACTTCAGCGGAAGTGTCACCGGCAAATTTGATAAAACCGGCAGCAACAGCGTGCTGGTGCTCAAAAGCGATAGTGATCAGCTAAAACTTAATTTGTCGGCCGATGTCATTTCCAAAATTGCCGAGGGTCAACAGCTCCCCGACAGCTACGTGCGCATCAAAGGCATCAAACAAATAGCCGCCCTGGGTATGCTACCGCACGCCTTCGCCAAGTTTGACAATACATGGATTGCTATTGAAGCCGACTATTTAAAATCCGTCCTCTCTCCAGAAGATAGTGAAGAAGCCGAGCAAGAGCCGCTAACATCAGATGATTACAGTGAGCTAGTTAACGCCGCGCTCACCCCAACTTTGGACCGCGTATTTAGCACCGATCCAAGCAAAGCTGTGTTCGAAAACCGTGAATTTATTGGCAAAGAAGAAGTTGACGGCAAAAGCGCCTACCACTACAAAGTTGGTATCAACGGCGCCAACTACGTCAGCTACTGCAAAGCACTGGCCGAAAGCGTCATGAGCACAAACGCCTTCGCAAAAACACCAGTCGCCGACAAGGAGAATTTGCCGGCGCAAAAAGAAAACGCCCAACAATCATGCGAAAGTTTAGATGAAAACATTACCGAACAAGATACCTTCGACCTCTGGATTGACAGCAAGCAAAAGGTAATTTACAAGGTTCGCATCACCAACGAGGACCAACCTGGCTCATACGTAGACATCGGCCAAAACTATGATGGCGGCGACACTATTGAGTTCTTTGCCAACTATCACGACGACAGTTCGCAGACTGATGCAAACTTTACGCTTAGCACCAACCTCAAGGAAGGCAACGCCACGCCGGTGGCCGACCGCTGGTCGCCGCAGATCATGCTCGGCATGCCGGTGCTCATTCCGGAGAGCTATGTCGCCGACAGCGGCGAGATCGACACTGCCACACCACAGCCAAACATCCCCATCGAAAAAGTCTTAAAGACACTCGGTTTGAATTAGGGGTTTGAATTAGGCCTGGCTAAAGGTAATCCGGAACGAGTACA
>CAYQXB010000135.1:0-1851 GCA_964421475.1 uncultured Candidatus Saccharibacteria bacterium | reverse complement strand
CAATCCAGGCGGGCTGTTAGTTTGAGGCGTTCCCGCCTTGTTCACTGGTGTCGGCTACTCAGTGGTGACAGTTGGGTAATCGCCAAAGACATGCGAACTCGGTTCGTTGGCGCTGACATTGATAGGAATACATTTTTCGTATTCGTCATTTGCGCCTGAGAGATTAGCGATTCCGACTTCTGGATAGGTGAACCAGCCAACAATTGTTCGGGTGAAACTTTGCGTAAAACCCGGGGTTGCAACCTCGCACAGTGCGTACGAGTCTGGTTCGGCAGTGAATTTAGCAGTGCCAAACAGCGGTGCGTTTGTTGTTTTGAGGCTGTTCTTCAGGGTCCAGGTGTCGCCGTACGTTGCGTACAGTCGAACTGTTCGCCCACCGTGATGCGGTTCACCTTCGATAAATTCAGGCCAGAAATTCCTGTTGGCATCGATGGTATGCGCGACGTAAATGATGCTCGATGCTGACAGCGGCGTTGTTTGATTGTGCGCCGGTTGACCGAAATTATTGACGCTATATTTCTTGACTGATTCATAGCTTAAATCCGCGAAAACCGACTTGCCTTCTTGTACGACGCCTTCCCCGTAGCTCAGCGAATCAACAACCGCATTTGTTTCGTCGCGCAGGTTGATCGTGTCGCTTACATTGCCAAGCGAGAAGTTACTCCTGCCGTCGCACACCACTCCGTCGTTCTGGCTGCGAGTGGTGTTTTTACAGATTACCGCTGACGCATGACGCTCCAGGATAAAGCTGCCGCTGGTCGTCACGATGGTACTGCCGTCAATATCCCAACCGGTCATATCGACTGCCGTATCGGTTGCATTCTTGATTTCGACCCATTCCCCGTTGGCGTCGCTGACAACTGCCGGGTTTGGCATAAATTCGGTGATGGTTACAGTGCCCGGGCTGGCGGCGCTGGCATTCCCGTGCAGTAACGCCAGTATAGCCACCGTCATTATGCCACTGAGCGCCAAAAGACGTTTAGTTTTTTGAGTAATAAAAAAAGCCATTCGCATGGATTCTCTCCTTTGCTCGGCCTGGTGATGCCGCCCACTATACGCCCAAAAATCATAAGCGCAATAAGAATTGTGCAAAATACTACAATTTATTGCAGTACGGCTACTCGTCAACATATTGTTGTGAGCGTGGAATGCGGAGGATGGTGACGGCATCCAGAACAAAACATAAGCAAAAAATTTGACAAGTGGTCATATTAGTATCACAATGAAACTATAACTAACGGGTGGAAAATAGGAGGGTTTTATGCCTACACAAACTAACACCCCAACCGGCTGGGTCGGCTGGGCTTATTTTGCAAGCTTTATGATGATGCTTGTCGGAATCTTGCACGCGATTGCGGGCTTGGCAGCAATCTTTAAAGAAGAATTCTTCGTGGTGACCGAGCAAAGCTTGCTCGTGTTTAACTTCACGACTTGGGGTTGGGTGAGCCTGGTGCTCGGTATCGTCATCTTTATGGCGGGGCTTGAGTTGCTTCGCGGTGCGATGTGGGCTCGCGTGGTAGCTGTTATTTTGGCGATTTTGAGCTTTGTCGCCAACATGAGCTTCTTTAACGCGTATCCGTTCTGGTCGCTCATTCTCATGACCATTGACGTCTTGGTGATTTACGCCTTGACCGTTCACGGCAACGAACTCAAAGACAAGTAACAGTAGTCTCGTCTCTCAATGGCTCCCCCACCGGGAGTCATTTTGTTTGGTATGATAAAGTCACGAACAAAACATTGTCAAAAAACGCGGCCAACTCGATCACCTCCGGGTAACTTTATTCGACGGTGACTGATTTGGCAAGGTTGCGCGGCCGGTCAATGTTTACCTTTTTGTTGGTGGCCATGGCG
>CAYQXB010000134.1:0-1875 GCA_964421475.1 uncultured Candidatus Saccharibacteria bacterium | reverse complement strand
CGTCGAAAGTTTCTGTTCCAAATAACTGGGGTAACGCGAACAGTTGGGATGAAGGCGCATTAGCGAGCGGCTGGACGGTGAGTAGTATCCCGCGTGTCGGCGCCATTGCTCAAAGTAACGTCGGTTGGGCGGGGCACGTTGGTATTGTCGAGGCAGTATCACCCGATGGAAAAATGATCAAATATTCGGATATGAACGGTTTGGCGGGCTTTGGTCGAGTTGGGACGAGCGGATGGGTGCCTGTCCATGCTAAATACCAAAACTACATCTACCGCTAGAACACCGCACTTGGCACCAAGCACGATTTTTCTCTGCGGCTGTTCCCCCGAAGTACCGTTTGTACATCTCGGTCCGCTAGTTCGCTATTCGCATGACTCAGTTCGCGCTTCGCTGTCGCCTAATAGAATACTCGAGCATAAAATCCTAATACTACTCTAGTTACCTCTGTTAAGTTGTGGTATAATATGCTACATGTTTGTTGATAAAGTTTTGGTGAAGGTTAAAGCGGGCGACGGTGGTAACGGCCGGCTGAGTTTTCGGCGCGAAAAATACGTTGATAAGGGCGGCCCGGATGGCGGCGACGGTGGTAACGGCGGCGATGTTATTGTCGTGGCCTCCAATAATCAAGACACGCTGGCGAATTATCGCTATCAAAAACAGCTCAAGGCTGCATCTGGCGAACCGGGCGGCGAACGCAAAAAACACGGCAAAAGTGCCGATGCGCTTGAGCTGTTGGTGCCCGTTGGCACGGTTGTGACCGACGACGAAGATATGGTAATTGCCGATCTAACTCAAGTCGGGCAGCGCGCAATTGTTGCGCGGGGCGGCGAGGGCGGCTTTGGCAACGCGCACTTTATTTCATCTGTTCGCCAAGCGCCACTTATTGCTGAAAAAGGCGAAAAGGGCGATGAGCGCGTCGTGACCTTTGAGCTTAAAATGATTGCCGACGTTGGGCTGGTTGGCTTGCCGAACGCTGGCAAATCGACGCTGCTGGCAAGCACCAGTAACGCGCGCCCAGAAATCGCCAACTATCCGTTCACCACGCTTAAGCCAAACTTGGGTATGGTCAAGGTTGGCAAAGATAAAGATTTGCTGGTCGCCGATATTCCGGGTTTGATTGAAGGCGCCAGTCAAGGCAAGGGCTTGGGCGATGAGTTTTTGCGCCACGTCGAACGCACCGCTGTACTGGTGCATTTGATTGATATATATAACGACGATGTTGCTAGCGCCTACAAAATTATTCAAAAAGAATTAAAAGAGTACGAGATTGATCTGGCGAGCAAACCGCAACTTATTGCGCTCAATAAAATCGAAGGGTTTGATGACGACATTGTTCAAGACAAGATAGCGCAGATTAAAAAAGTTGCGCCAAAAAGCGCTCAAGTTTTTGCGATCTCGGCGCAGGCTAAGCAAGGTGTTGAAGAGCTCATGCGCGCCGCCGACAAGCTGGCACAAAAAGCACGAACTGCCAAAGCGAAAAAACAAAACAATGAACTGCCGGTACTCACACTGGAAGACAGCCCAGAAGCTTGGAAGCTCGTAAAAATGAATGACAAATTTGTGCTTACCGGCAAAAAGATCGAACGTTTTGCCCGGCGGACCGACACTTCGGATTATCACGGCGAACAGCGCATTCGTGACATTATGAAAAAGATGGGAATCATGCGCGAACTCAAACGCCAGGGCGCCGAAGCCGAGCAAAAAATTGTCATCGGCAAACCAAAAATCACCCAGATTCTTTATTGATCCTAAAACAACACCCAATCAAGTTGAGCACATGACCCGTCATTCCAGGGTGTCTCCCTGGAATATGGCATAGTATGCTTTTTGCACATCTTGCAAGATTCAGCATGACGATGAGACGTTTCAACATGA
>CAYQXB010000133.1:0-1912 GCA_964421475.1 uncultured Candidatus Saccharibacteria bacterium | reverse complement strand
CCGCAGCCCCAGACCTGCCAATGCCCACGGTCAATGTTCCGACGCCAGCTCCAGTTACGTTGGTTGCACCGCACAAAGTTGACGAACCCCAAACAACGCAAGAACCGCAGGAAATCCTGACCAGCACTGGTCACCCAATTCATCACGACAACCCGGCCGCGGCATCTGTTTCTGACAGTCCAGAAAAAACACAAGCCCCGTTAGAGAGCCCACAAACAAGCGACTTTTTCAATAACTATCCACAAGCACAAGCGAAAAACTCTCTAACGGGGCAAGCATCAATGACAACCGATGAGCAAACTGCTAAAATAAATACTGTCACGGATACTGATCGCAACTCGATGAAAGTGCCGAGAACAAACGAGGATAGTTCTGACGACGAAGTCGTTATTTCGCTCCACTAAGTTCGCTTGGCGCTAACCGAAGTGCTCGGTGGGCAAACATATATGAATCCACAGAATCAACAACAATTTGCGCCTCAACAACCTACGGCGGCTCCGCAAGCGCCGGCACCTGCTGGTGTACCAAATCCGGCGAACGCCAAAACGCAGCCGCAAAAAACCAATCCGATCAGCACCCAAAACATGTTGCAAGTTGCCGAAATTCGCGACGGTATTGTCATTATGAGCGACGGCTCGTTTCGTTCGGTCATCATGGCAAAATCAATTAACTTTGACCTCATGAGCGGCGTCGAGCGCGAAGGCGTTGAAGGCGGCTATCAGGCTATGTTAAACGGTTTGTACTTTCCGATTCAGATTTTTGTGCGCTCCCAAAAAGTAGACCTGCGGCCGTACATCGAAAAACTCGACAAGATCCGCAGCGAGCACGACAACATGCTGCTGGCATTATTGATGGAAGATTATATCGACTATATTTCGGAACTTTCGACCCAAACAAACATCATGGACAAAAAATTCTACCTGGTTATTCCGTACTTTCCGAAGGCCGATGTCCAAAAAGCCATTACCCAGAGCAAAAACTTTTTTAGCGGGCTCACCAATATATTCAACACCAAGCAAACGCACGTGACGATCAACGAAAAGGAACTCGAAGATGCCAAAGTTGAGCTGCGCAACCGCGTGCAATCAATCATGGGCGGTTTGATGCAGTGCGGCGTAAAAGCGCTGCCGCTTGATACGCAAGAATTAATCGAACTGTTCTACGAAAGCTATAACCCCGATACTGCTACGCGCCAACAGCTCAAAAATTTTGACGATCTTTCAACGACCATCGTGACCAAAGGCAAGGGGCAGGCGCAACAGCCAAATTTGAACAAGGAGCTCCCGCAATGATTCGCTTTACTCATCATCAGAAATCAGAAACTAGAAATCAGAAACTAGGGATAACAATAACAACGCTCATTTCTAATTCCTATTTGCTCGTTACTGCAACGACGAAAGGAGTTGCGTAGTGTTGGGCGGCAAAAAACCCACCACTGATCCGATTGCGCTCGCTCAAGCGCAGCGCCAGCGCGAGCAGCAAGAGGTTAATGTTGCCTTCCAAAAGGGCGTTGTGGCGCTGCGTGATTTTATCGCACCAAGCTCAATTGAACTCAAGAACAATTATTTTCATATTGGCACGCGGCTGGCTCGGACATTTTACATATATGCCTATCCGCGCCAGGTCTATACCGGCTGGTTGAGCGGCATGATTAACATCGACGAAATTATCGATTTGTCGATGTATATTTATCCGGTTGAAAGTCAGGTTGTTTTGGAAAACCTCCGCAAAAAAGTCAGTCAGCTCGAGGCGGGCTTGCAAATTGACGCCGAAAAAGGCCGCGTCCGCGACCCGGGCAAACAAGCTGCCATTCAGGATGCCGAAGAAATGCGCGACAAGCTGCAGGTCGGCGAGGAACGCTTCTTCCGCCTCGGGTTTTATTTTACGCTCTACGCCAACAGTTTAGACGAGC
>CAYQXB010000132.1:0-1919 GCA_964421475.1 uncultured Candidatus Saccharibacteria bacterium | reverse complement strand
CAAATGTCACAATGATGCCATAGGGTTCTTGCATTTTGCTGACAATCTTAACGCCTTGTGCCCTTAGTTCCTCTTCCTTACCTGCTACGCTGGCAACTTGGAACATAATTCGGGTCTTTTCTGGTTTTACCTTCCCCTTTTCTGCGAGTCGTTCTAAAATCGCAAAAGTAGTTTCACCGGTGTTAAATTCCACCCAGCCGTTATCCTGAAACCGCGGCTTAACGCCAAGTACCCGCGCGTAAAACTCTTTAGATTTTTCGACGTTCGAAACATACGTCCACACTGCGTAAATTTTCTGCACCTTTTGCATACGTCCATCATAGACTATGAATAGCACAGAAACCTACTGACAAAATCAAGCACCAGATATGAATAGTCTAGGCTTCAGTTTGCCACAATATTTGTGTGATTGGACCATTTTTGGATTTTGTAGCTATATTCTTGTACGACTTTTCCAATATTTCTTCAAGGATTGGAAGCTCGACATCACTCAGTTGTTTGATATAAACGCAGTAGCCAGTCGTGGAATGCTTACCTAATGTAGATAACAATTTAGCATAACGCTTGGTGCCATCCGTTAGGTAAATGGTAATTTTGCCTTTTCTTGGGTAGAAACCCAGGATATGCGATTCGCCTTTGCGGCCACTGTCGTACTCGTAATGATAAACACCGAAGCCAATCGTTCCTATTCCATATAGTATCGGTTCCTCACCACTTATTCGATGCATCATATCAAATAATACGTGCGTATCTCTTTCTGTGGTCTCGTCACCAATTGAACGTATGTACTGCTCAATCGTTATGTCGTGTCTTTCATCCGCTCTACTCATTCAACTGCCACCTCAAAGCCACCGTACGCCATTTTCTTCATATCGTTCGGCATTTCAAAGTCGGCCTGTTCGCTATACGCTTCATCCATTTCGGCCATAACTTTTTTGTTTACTTCATTGCGGTGTTCTTTTGAATTGAAAACGATAAACGAGAACCAGACGTTTTCATCATCACTCGCACCAGCCATCTCTTTAAAAGCACGTGATTTTTGGTCACCCATTTCCTGCTGCTTAAGGTCATCGCCTCTACACTCGAAGTATTGCAGCGCACCGTGTTTCATCCAAGAATCACGCCCCATTTCGGCCATTTTCTGGTATTCGGCTTCTTTGCCTTTAGGTACTACAAGTACAAATCCATCAATGTATTTAGCCATTCTTATACTCCTTTTGTTAAGGTTTATCCTGGTTAATTTTAACACTTAAGCAGTTCCTTAAGGGCTAACAGCAATAAAAAGAGCACCGAAGTGCTCGAAAGTCCCTATATGCTGCGGGTGAGGAGACTAAAAAGCTCTTGACCTTTTCACCCCATCAGAGAAGAGATAGCTCGTTGGAGGAGAATACTGGAGGTGCCATATCAAGAATGGTCGCTACACATGTAATGATGGAGGATGCACCGGCTGTTCGGTTGAGTGCGACAATGCCGCTGCCTTCATCGTAAGATCAAAGACGTTATCTTCAAGTCTTACTTCTACATCCCTTGCTTCATGTCGCTCTTGGGCGTATGTCCTTGAAAGTTCTAGCTGCTCTCTCAGAAGCTCAGCACGCTCAGGTGAAAGTTGAGCCATAGCATTGTCAAACGCCTCCTGGGGATAAGAAGCATGAAACATAGCAAAACGGCTCAGTGAGCGAAAAACGTCTTTAACGACGCCCGTCATAGTTTGCGCTAAAGCCTCTGGTTGGGTTGCTTCTAACCATCCTCGTTGGTGCTCGGACGCGTCTGCCCATTCTGGATCGTCTGGAGTAGGCCAATGAGGTTGTCTTGCTTCGCCGGTTGCTTCTTCATTTGCTGCCATACCATCTCCCTTTATTACTTGATACTAATTATTATTCTCTATGGATTGTTTTGCAAGCTTAAGCAAAATAAAAGAC
>CAYQXB010000131.1:0-1935 GCA_964421475.1 uncultured Candidatus Saccharibacteria bacterium | reverse complement strand
CAGTGAATGTCAGCACATGGATATCGAAGTTTTGCCACCCGATGTCAACGAATCATTCGTCGAATTTGCGGTGGTGCCCGGCGAACAAAAAATCCGTTACGGCATGAACGCTATCAAGAATGTTGGTACTGGCGCGGTTGAGGAAATTCTGCGCGCGCGCAATGAAGCGGGCGAATTTACTAGCATCGAGGATTTTTTTGGCAAAGTCAGCTCGCGCTTGGTAAACCGAAAAACCGTTGAAAGCTTAATTAAATCCGGGGCGTTTGATCGCTTCGAAAAACGCCAAAACCTCGTGCATAATATCGATGTGCTGTTGGCGTATGCCAGCAAACGGCGAAAGCAACTCACCAGCGGTCAGACCGATTTATTCGGCAATGTTGAGGACGCATCATTGCAAGACCTTGCAAAATTAAAGTTAAAGGACGGACCGCAGATAATCTTGCGCGAACAGTTACAGTGGGAGCGTGAATTACTGGGTGTGTATTTGTCGCAGCATCCGTTGGAATCATTCCACACAATCTTAGAAGAAATGGCGGTGCCGCTCAAAATGATTCATGCCGATTATAACAATAAGACCGTAAACACGGGTGGCGCAGTGGTCGACATTCGTGAAATTACGACTAAAAATGGTCAAAAAATGGCTTTCGCCCGCTTGAGCGACGAAAAAGATGAACGCGAAGTCGTGATCTTTCCGAGCGTCTACCAACAAACGTTGGGCATCTGGGAGCGAGATCGAGTCGTGCTGGTCAAAGGGAAAATTTCGTGTCGCGGCAGAGATGGCGAAGATACCGACGAGGCAAAAATTATGGCTGATGAAGCCCGCGAAGTGACCCTCGAACAGGCGCAAGCCTATCAGGCGACTGGCAAAAAAACAGCCGCGCCAAAACCAGCGCAAGCCGCAGTCAAAAAATCTGCTTCACCCGTGACGCCGCGATTATACGTGCGTATTCCAGATTCAAAAGATCACGCAGTTTTGACCGGGCTTAAAAAAATTGTTGACGATCAGCCCGGCGACTGCGAAGTTGTGCTGGTCGTTGGTCCGGACGCATCGAAACAAGCTATAAAACTTCCAAGTAAAGTTGCCAACACAAAAACAGTAGTTCAGGCTTTCGAAAAACTTGTCGGAAAAGATAAGGTAAAACTAAGTTAGAGTATGGTGCCGACGCGCTGCGAGAGGATAACGCCCAGAATAACCAGCGAGATTAACGTCGCATCGAGCACCGGATGACGTACGGCGAATTTTTCACCCCGATGGATTAGGCGTTTAATGCCAATACCATGTTTAATCAAGAGGAACGTGAGTGCTATTCCGGTAATAAGTCCTACGATGTATTGCGCCCAGGGCATAACGCCTTTTGTGATGGCTTGAACACGGTTGATAGTTTGTGGTTCTGGAGTCACTCCGGCGTTTGTTGGTGTATTTGCAGAGGCTGAGCCGGATTCAGCCGCAACGTTCTCGGGATGTAATTGTTTGCTATCGATGATCGCGGTAATCGGCGTGGCATACATGGCGACGACAACAGTCGCCGGACCATTGCCATCAAAGTTTTCACTATCGGCAAACCCAAACCCAACTTCCTGGTAATTCTGGTCCAGTACATTTGCGCGGTGTGATGAACTGTTCATCCAGCCAGCCACAACTTGTTCACTGGTGACAAATCCATACGCCAAGTTTTCGCCGGCTTTTTGATACGTGTAGCCGGCATCGACAACAAAACCCCATGGTGACTTTCCGCTTGGGGACGTGTGTGACCAATAGTTCTTTTTGACCATGTCCTGTGCTTTGGCTTGCGCGGCTTCGTTCAAGTCTTTGTTGATTTTTAATTGGTTTCGATTATTGTTTGCGCGCTGTTTATTGGTTAGTTGGAGAAGTGAATCTTTACTAACATTGGTGGCGTAGGGCAAAACCTTGCCGTTGACATTGAGTCTCCACGG
>CAYQXB010000130.1:0-1956 GCA_964421475.1 uncultured Candidatus Saccharibacteria bacterium | reverse complement strand
CTTTCCTGAATTCGCTCGATGCCCGCAAGCTCGACCAGATGGCGGTGCATTTGCCACTGTCTGATGCTGCCCAAGCTGAAGCCCGCGACATTATGGCCGCCAACAAGAACTTGCTCAAACCAGCAGATGGTTCGCCAATTCTGCACATCGAACAGGACATCGTCCTTGGCTGCTACTACCTGACGTACACTCGCCCGGGTAAACAAAAAGATACCGTCGCGTACTCGTCAATCGACGAAGTAATTATGGCGCTCGACGCCGGTGAGCTTAACTTGCAAAGTATGGTCACTGCACCATTCCGCGGCACGGCTCACACCACAACGGTTGGGCGACTATTCTTCAACGAAATTTTCCCGGATGATTTCCCGTTCCAAGACTTGGCCATGACCAAGAAAGAACTGCAAAAAGTTATGGCGTTGGCCTACGAAATGTACGGCCAGGACATTACGGCCCGAATCGCCGATGATCTCAAGGATCTTGGATTCGAATACGCAACACAGTCCGGCTTGAGCCTTGGTATGTCTGACTTCCGTGATATTGATTCGCTGCCATCACTGCTCGACGTTGGTGAAAAGAAAGCCACCGAGATTTCAGAACAATACGACCAAGGGTTCATTACCGAAGAAGAACGCTATCGCTTGACGGTTGATACCTGGATGGACGTCGATGCCAGCGTGCAAAGCGTTTTGACCGAACAATTTGCCGACGAGGACAGTTCGATGGCTATCGCCGTAGTGTCTGGTGCTCGTGGTAACATCGGTCAGGTGAAAACTGCCGTTGGTATGCTGGGTGTGACCATGGATACAACCGGTCGCGCAATCGAGCTGCCAATTAAGTCTGGCTATAAGGCTGGTCTGAGTCCGCTGGAATACTTCACCTCGACTCGTGGTACTCGTAAAACGATGATCGACACGGCACTTAAGACAGCTGACTCCGGCTACTTGACTCGTCGGTTGGTGGATGTCTCGCAAGATGTCTTTACCGATGACAAACAAGCAGAAGACGCTGGATTCCCAATTTACCGAATTGACTCAGAATTTATCGGCATTCCATTCGAAAACCGCCTTGAAGGCCGTTTTGTCGCCGAAGACATTAAAATAGCCGGAAGCAAGCTCAAAAAAGGCGAACTCATTACTCGTCAACTTGCTGCCGACATTGCCGCCGATGAATCAATCGCTAAAGTAAAGATCATGAGCGTGCTTAGTTGTAGCAGCCCTCGGGGCGTGTCGCGCAAGAGCTACGGTATTGATCCAGCAACTGGTAATTTGATTGCGCCGCATTACCCAATTGGTGTTATTGCGGCACAAAGTATCGGTGAGCCGGGTACGCAGCTGACACTTCGTTCATATCACGGTGGTGGTTCGGCGACAGCCGACGACATCACTCAGGGTTTGCCGCGTGTCGAAGAATTGTTTGAGACTCGTACGCCAAAGGGTCAGGCGTTCCTGAGCGAAATTGCCGGAACAGTAACAACAGGCGAAGAAGGCGACCACTATATTGTTGAAGTTACCTCTGATGATGGTCAAAAGGTCAGCGTTGATCTTGACGGTCGGACGGCAAAAGTTGCCGACAAATCGGAAGTTGCCATTGGTGACGTGCTCGCAGCTGGCGAAAACGACAGCAATCCGCTCGTTGCCCCAATCGCCGGTACGGTTAAGGTCAATAAGCATGCAATCGTCATTACGCCAACCAAGGAAAGTTCAGTTCGCTATGAAATCCCGGGCTACAAGCAATTGCAGGTCAAGGATGGCGATGTCGTAATTGCTGGTCAGCGTTTGACCAACGGTTCGATTAACCTCCACGAACTCATGCAGCTGCAGGGCATCGAAGCCACGCAGCGCTACATCATGAACGAAATCTTGCGCATCTTTGCCTCACAGGGTCAAAACATTGCCGATAAGCACCTCGAGGTGATTGTTCGCCAAATGTTCTCCCGTGTTCAGATCGAAGAAGCGG
>CAYQXB010000129.1:0-1987 GCA_964421475.1 uncultured Candidatus Saccharibacteria bacterium | reverse complement strand
GTTAAGACCCACCAGCGCCAGTACGACTACCAGAACAAGTACAATAAGTATGTTTCGGGTGCGCCGCTTTGATAACTTTGATGTTTTGACGTAGTACGTTTTTGCAGCGGTTAGCTCCTCAATTTTTTCTTGCTTGGCAGCCATTTGCTTGTCTTGTTCGACTTGCTTCTTTTTATCAACAGTTTGTTTAGCAAGTTCGTCAACCAAACCACCTTCGGGCTCCTGGACAACACCATCATGAGTCGGTTCTTCTTTGTCTGCGTCTTTTGCAGATGCTTCTTTTTGAGCGCCACCGGTTTTTGGAGCGCTGCTGGATTTTGGAGTTTTTTTAGTAGGTTTTTCTTTTGCGGGTTTCGGTGGTGTTTCCGTGACAGGTTCCTCAGGATTTTTTTGAGTTTCCTGTTCCGCTGAACTATCATCAGCTGCTATTTCATCAATGTATTCCGATTCTGATTTTTCGTCGTCAGCCTCTAAATTATCTTCCTCTGGGTTGTTGGTTTCTGTTTCGTTGGCTGAATCTTCGGCTGGCGTCGATTCGGCGTCCGGAACTAGCGGTTCTATGGTTTCGGTTTCGGTTTCGGCGTCTGGTTTCACTGGCGTTTTGGCAACAGGTTTTTTGGACGCGGCTTTAGTATCGATCGGCAAATCTTCGACACTATCGATTGGTTCTTCGATTGTTTTTTCATCAGCTGCTGCTTCGTCGCCACCCGCACTAATCGTCTCGCCCGGCTGTGGTTGCGTCGTGTCCTCTTTGAGTTCCGCATCATCTGTCGGATTGATGATCAGTTCTTTGCGACCAGCTTTGAGCAAGTCTTTTAGTGGCTTACTTTTAATATCTCCGCCTGAGGCGTTGGCGGATTCGTTGCCGCTGCCTCTCACCATTGGATCGTCAACCACCGGCCTGCGGCTGACAATAATTGGGCGGCTGCCGGTATCCGGCGAAGACTTGCCCGGTTTTGCGATGTCAACCATAGGCTTACCAATTGGTTTTTTCTTTGATGTATCAGCGGCGTCGGTCGATTTAGGCTTCGGCATCGATTTCACCTTTGTCATAAAGCATTTTGTAGGCGGACTGCACAATGCCGGCGAATTTGTGGTAGTTCAGGCTAGCGCCGCCAACCAGCACGCCGTCGCAGCCGTTCAACTCAAGATAGCCCCGAGCAATCTGATCGTCAACACTACCGCCGTACAATACGCGCACTGCTTTTGCAGTTCTTGGTCCATATAGCTCCTCGATTTGGTGCCGAATAAAATCAAACCTCTTTTGAATTTGTGCTGGTTTGGCCAGTTCGCCGCCAAACGTGCTGATTGCCCAAACCGGCTCATAGGCAATGACCATGTTGGCAACTTCGCGAGCCGTTAAGCCGTGCAGAGCAGTGGTAATTTGATCATGCAAGACCTGCTTGGTCTCACTCTGTCGGTTTTCGGTTTTGGTTTCGCCGACACATAAAATTGGCGTAATATCGTTTCGCACGCAGGCCGTAACTTTGTCGCGAATCGTATTTAAATCTTCACCGAAGTGAATACGCCGCTCGCTGTGACCGATAATTACATAGTGTACAAGGTCACGCAGTTGCGTAAATGAAACTTCGCCGGTATACGCGCCTTCATCTTTGTGAAACGCATTTTGCGCCGCCAGTCGAAATTTGCGACGGTCAATCTGTAGACTAAGCGGTTGGAGCACCATCATCGTTGGCGCCAGTACTACCTCGATGGAACGCTGCAACTTGATTCGTTCGTGCAGACGATGCAACAGCAAACTGGCCTGCGATGTATTCAGGTTCATTTTCCAGTTTCCGACAATTAAAAGGCGACGCATAACTTTGCTAACAGTTTACCACAAGCGTAATGCCGACAAAATTAGTTTGTTCTTTTAAAAACAACCGAACCTTCTTTTATGACTTTTGTTTTACTGAATTCATTCTCTGATAATTTCTCAAAAAACACCCTAAAACTCTCCCCTGATACTTTTGTTTCGACAAAAGTA
>CAYQXB010000128.1:0-2035 GCA_964421475.1 uncultured Candidatus Saccharibacteria bacterium | reverse complement strand
CCCGAAACCCAAGCGCTCCATTTACCACCAGCACCTTGCAGCAAGAAGCAAACTCGCGGCTTGGCTTTAGCGCCAAAGCCACAATGGGCGCTGCCCAAAAGCTCTACCAAGACGGAAAAATCACCTACATGCGTACCGATTCGGTAAATTTAAGCAAACAGTCGCTCGGGCAAATCACAAAATATGTAACAGATACTTACGGCGAAGAATACCATCAGTTCCGGACATTCCAGACTAAATCAGCCGGCGCCCAAGAAGCACACGAAGCCATCCGACCAACCAATGTCGCAACCGAAAAAGCCAGCGCCGATGCCTACAACCAAAAATTATACGATCTGATTCGACGGCGTACGCTAGCCAGCCAAATGGCGCCAGCTAAACTCGAGAAAACAGTTATCACTATTACGATTTCTACCGCTCAGGAAGTGTTCCAGGCCAAGGGCGAAGTCATCCTGTTTGATGGATTCCTGAAAGTCTACGGAGTAAACAAAAAAGAAGACGATATTTTGCCACCGCTCGAATCAGGTGATAATCTTGATGCTAAATCTGCTTCTGCGCGCCAGGTTTTTGCGCGACCACCAGCCCGCTACTCCGAAGGAAGTTTGGTCAAAAAACTCGAGGATCTCGGCATCGGCCGGCCGTCAACTTACGCGACAATTATCAATACCGTGCAGGTTCGCGGCTACGCCGAAAAGGGCGAATCCGAAGGCACGCCGCGCGAAGTTATCGTTTTAAGCCTCAAAGATAGCAAAGTTAACCGCGACATCGAGACAGAAAACACCGGCTCAAATAAGGGCAAATTAGTGCCGACCTCAAGCGGCTTGGTGGTCAGTGATTTCTTGCTCGATCATTTTGACCAGATTGTTGACTACGATTTTACTGCTGATGTTGAGGAAGAATTCGACCGAATTGCCGACGGCAAACTTGAGCGCAATAAAATGCTCGAGCGTTTTTACAAACCGTTCCATAAACTCATCGAACAATCGGGCGATATCAAGCGCAGCGAAGTTGCTCAAGCCCGCGAGCTGGGCAAAGATCCAAAAACCGGCAAGCCTGTTTTAGCGCGCTTTGGCCGCTACGGTCCGATGTTGCAGTTGGGCAATCCTGACCCCGACGACAAAGAAGCCGAGAAGCCCAAATTTGCCCCATTACCAGAGGGCGCACGACTCGAAACCGTGACGCTCGAAGACGCGCTCGAAATGTTTAAACTGCCGCGACTCGTGGGCAAAACTAAAGATGGCGAAGAAATCAAAGCCAACATCGGTCGCTTTGGCCCGTACATTCAGGTGGGTAAATTATTTGTATCGATCAAACCGCTCGACCCGCGCGAAATCACCGAGGAAGAAGCACTTAAACTCTACGCTGCAAAATTAAAAGCCGAGAAAGAAAAGAACATCGCCGATTTTGGCGACGGTATCAAGGTGTTGAAAGGCCGCTTCGGTCCGTATATTACCGACGGTAAAAAGAACGCTAAAATCCCCAAAGAAGACGACCCCAAAAAAATAACCCACGAACAAGCCAAAAAAATCCTCGCCGAAGCCCCAGAGAAGGGGAAGTGGGGCCGTGGCCGCAAAACCACCAAAACAGCAACCAAAACCTCAAAGAAAAAGTCTACCAAAAAGAAGTAGTATTTGTAATATTTACATGAATGTGTTAATATATGTCTATGCTAGCTCATCTTGATGACGCGAATGTAACTCCTCTGGAAATGCTCACGCTCCATGACATACCCGACGCCGTGGAAAGCATTGCAACTGGCGAAATTCCAGGTTTTCAACTTATTCCTGGAACTGAACCAGCAATTGCCAAAATCGCACTCACACGAGCAATGAAGGCCTATGTCCCTGAGTTTGTGTTTAATGCTTTTACCGAAGTAATAGAAGCTGATGCTCGAGACTCTGGCCCGCACATTGACCTTGGCGTCGAAGGTATTGCGCTTCATGTGAATCGCAAAGGAGCGGGCACGGTATACCTCGCATCACTCGCTGCATCCACGTACTCATGCTCTGCCGGCGGTGTTGTAACCGATCAAAAC
>CAYQXB010000127.1:0-2050 GCA_964421475.1 uncultured Candidatus Saccharibacteria bacterium | reverse complement strand
TGCGCTCCGGCAAAATCAGTACGACCAGGCCAAAGAAATTGCCTCGTGGTACAAGTCGGTTTTTGGCGATCGTTATTATCTCGAGGTCCAAGACCACGGTCATCCAGACCATCCCAGCAAATGGGACGAGCAAGTTGTCGTTAGCAAACAGCTTTTCAAACTAGCCGACGAACTGGATATTCAGTGCGTGCTGACGTGCGATGCGCACTATTTAAATCACGATGATCAAGAGGCGCACGAAATTTTGTTGTGCGTGCAAACCGGCTCATTTTTGTCGGACGAAAAACGGATGAGTCTCAAGGATTTTGAACTGCATGTGACGGAACCGAAGGACTTGATTGCACGGTGGGGCAAAGAACATCCGGACATTATCAGAAATTCAAAAATCATTGCTGATCGTTGCGAAGTACGGTTGGAGCTTGGCAAAATTCTGATTCCAAAGTTTCCGGTACCAAAAGGCGAGACCGAAAAAACGTACTTGGATACGTTGGTCTACCGCGGCTTGGCCTGGCGATACGGCGCAGTCGGAGAAGAAGAATCCAAAAAACTATCCATCGACAACGCTAAGAAAAAAATCCCCAAAGAAGTTGCTGAGCGCGCCGCGTACGAACTCGAAATCATCGAAAATATGGGCTTCAACGGCTATTTTTTGATTATTTCGGATTTTATTAACTGGGGCAAAGACAAAGGTATTGTGTTTGGACCGGGTCGCGGTTCGGCGGCGGGTTCGATTATTGCGTTTGCATTAAAAGTAACAGAACTTGATCCGCTGAAGTATGATTTGCTATTCGAACGGTTTTTGAACCCGGATCGTATTTCGATGCCGGACGTCGATATTGATATTCAAGACACTCGTCGCGACGAAGTGATCCAATATTGTGTCGAAAAATACGGTACCGAACGCGTGGCAAACATTGTGACGTTTGGTCGAATGGCGGCGCGAAACGCGGTGCGTGATGTTGCGCGTGTGTTGCAGGTTCCGTACGTCGAGGCTGATCGGCTTGCCAAAATGATTCCGCCGCCGGTGCAGGGACGACATATTCCGCTGTCGACTTCAATTCAGGAAGACGTCGATCTCAAGCGCGAATACGAAAGCAGCGAAGAAACCAAACGAGTCTTTGATTTAGCGGTACGACTGGAGGGCACGATTCGTTCGCACGGTGTTCACGCGGCAGGTGTGGTGATCGCGCCGGACGACATCGTGAAGTTCGCGCCGCTCGAAATGGCGCAAAAAGGTGTCGTCACGACTCAGTACTCCATGAATCCGATTGAAGATCTCGGATTGCTTAAAATGGACTTCTTGGGGCTTTCCAACTTGACGATTATCAAAAATGCGCTGCGTATCATTAAGCGCGTGTACGACAAAGATATTGATATCAATACCATTCCGCTCGATGATAAAAAGACGTTTGAGCTTTTAGCTCGCGGTGATACAACTGGCGTGTTTCAGCTGGAATCTGCTGGCATGAAACGCTACTTAAAAGAACTCAAACCGACGGTGTTTGACGACATTGTCGCCATGGTTGCTTTGTATCGCCCAGGTCCAATGCAGTGGATTGACGATTTTATTGCTCGAAAACATGGCGAAAAAAAAGTTGAGTACGTACACCCGGCTATGGAACCCGCCTTAAAAAGTACGTACGGCATCATGGTTTATCAGGAGCAAGTGATGCAGCTCAGCAAGGACATGTCCGGATTTAGCGGCGGGCAAGCTGATACGCTCCGAAAGGCGATCGGTAAGAAAATCCCTGAGGTCATGCGCAAACTCAAAGGCGATTTTATTCAAGGCGCTATTAAAAACGTCAACGCTGATCCGGATTTGATGGAAAAGTTTTGGAAGCAGTTGGAAGATTTTGCGGCTTATTGTTTTAACAAGTCACACGCCGCATGTTACGCTCTGATCGCTTATCAAACAGCGTATTTAAAAGCACATTATCCGGCGGCGTTCATGGCGGCACTGATGACGAGTGATTACGACGACACTGATCGTTTGGCGATTGAAATCAGCGAATGTCAGCACATGGATATCGAAGTTTTGCCACCCGATGTC
>CAYQXB010000126.1:0-2059 GCA_964421475.1 uncultured Candidatus Saccharibacteria bacterium | reverse complement strand
ACAAGGGCGACCATCTGACCAGTTTCGACGTCTTCAGCGGCGAAGGCTGCCGAGTCACCACCCTGGGCGCGAACTTGGCCAAGACCATTCCTGACTTGCTCTTCTGCGAGCTTCTGAAGCTTCATATCGAGCGTAGTCGTGACTTTCCAGCCACCAACTTTAGCAGTGTCATTACCGATGAGTTCCTGGAGTTGTTCTTTGGCAGTAAGCACAAACCACGGCGCCAGGATACCCGAATACTTTGGCTTACTCTTCTTGACTTTCTTGAGCGTATTTACTTTTTTGGCCGCATCACGATCTTTCTCGCTGATCATGCCCTGCTGGTGCATTAAATCCAAAATATAGTGCTGACGACCGACAACGGCTTCTTTGTTGTAGCTGGCACCGTACGGCGAGTAGTACGACGGCGCCTGAGGAATCGCCGCCAGGAAGGCCGCTTCATCGAGTGTTAAATTCTTGGCTGATTTCTGAAAGTAATCGCGGGTGGCTGATTCGACACCATATTGTACGTTTCCGTATGGCGCGGTGTTCAAATAGCCTTTCAGGATATCTTTTTTAGAATACGTACGTTCGGTTTCGACTGCCAGGATAACTTCTTTTACTTTGCGGGTCATGGTTCGCTCCTGGGTCCAGTTTTGAGTTAGCTTAACCCATTGTTGCGTAATCGTTGATCCACCTTGTGTGGAGCCGCCAATAGCGTTGTTGTAGACAGCGCGCGAAATACCTTTTAAATCGAACCCACCGTGATGAAAGAACTCTTTGTCTTCAACGGCGACGGTCGCGTCTTTCATGTATTGAGAGATATCATCGTAGTTTTCGATCGGATAACGTTTGACCGCGTCGTAATCTTCCCATAGAAGTGTTTTACCAGACTTATCGTAATACCTAATCGAACCGCCGATTTTATCACCCGAGGTGTCCAAACTCGGCAGGTCCTTGCGGAAATAGGCAAACATACCCACCAGCAATAGGAATCCGGCAATAAAACCAATACCCATAATCTTGAGTGCCATCACGCCGCCGTCTTTTGACAGCCAGTAGCGCTTAAGGTGCATTGGGCTTAGTCGGTAGAAGAATCGCTTAAAACGCGACTTCGGCATTTTGCCCAAGCGCTCGGCGCGCCGACGGGTTTTTTGATCACTTTTGATCTTTAGTTTATCAGACAGGCTACGGTGAATTTTAAACGTCTTGCCACTGTGGGTCGTAAACCGGTTCTTGGCACGTTTCTTGTCAAAAATACTCATTGTTTTAGCTTATACTGCTCCCATAATCAATTGATCGTCTAAATAAGGTCAACTAATTATAGCAAAAGCGCGAATACAACCATAGTTTTTTGCATGGGTTTTTGTCCGTGATTTCGAATGGGTTATACTGAGGGCGAACAGTAAAATTTAATGGAAAATTTCGATACTTCAATGAAACTGTCAGAAGAACTTACATGGCGCGGATTCGTCAATCAGACAACTTTTAACGATATTACTGCGCTTGATACAACCAAGCGTACGTTTTACTGGGGTGTTGACCCGAGTGCTCCATCTATGCAAATTGGCAACCTGGCGGCCGCCATGATGGTGCGCGTATTCATCAAACACGGCTACAAACCAGTGCTGCTGGTTGGTGGTGCGACGGGTTTGATTGGCGACCCAGACGGTAAAGCACAAGAGCGAGATCTTAAAACAACAGAAGAAATTACCAAAAACAAAGCCGGGCTGACTGCGCAGTACAAAACTATTTTTGCTGGCGAAGAGTTTAAAGTTGTCGATAACTACGACTGGTTTAAAAATATGGGCTACCTGGAGTTTTTGCGCGAAGTTGGCAAGCACGTACCAATGCGCCAAATGCTGGGGCGTGAATTTGTACAATCACGTCTGGGTGAAGGTGGCGCCGGTATTAGCTACGCCGAATTTAGTTACTCGTTAATTCAGGGCTATGATTTCTTACACTTGTTTGAAAAGCACGGTGTGACACTGCAAATTAGTGGCGCTGATCAGTGGGGAAATTGTATTGCTGGTGTTGACTTGGTGCGCCGCAAAACGGGTAAGGAAGCGCACATTTGGAC
>CAYQXB010000125.1:247-2064 GCA_964421475.1 uncultured Candidatus Saccharibacteria bacterium | reverse complement strand
ACTTATGCATCAACTGCGCTTGCTGATCAACTTGACGCTGAGCAGCAATGTTATTAACGATTTTTTTAAGAAAAGATGCCATATTCGTCCCGGGCGCTCTGGGCGCTTGGTGATTGATTTGCCAGTGCTGCAACGTTGGCTCGAATAGCGTCAACATTTGTTGGATCAATCGGATTAACAGAGGCCTCGCTCGTGCCAGACTGTAGAGCAGATGTTTCAACCGTAGCCGCCGCGCTCACGATATGTGACGCAACAGCCGGGTTTGGCTCAATACTTGGTGCTTGATCGGTTGCTAAAACGGTCGCCGTTGGAATTTCAGTCGCTTGCGCAAAAATATACTGTCGTGCTTGGTCAACATCGTGCAAACGCTCCGCGCTTTGGCGGCGAATTTCGCTTGCAACTAAGCGGCGCTCAAGGCCTTGCTCGGTCGCCGGGTTATCGTCATTCGTATGAAGGGTAGTAGTCATTTGACTCCTTAGTTTAATCGGTGCGTAGACCAAATAGTGCCGTTGCATTTCGTGACGTAGCCGCGGAAAGCTCCTCGAGGGTTTCGTGTCTCAAGTCACTTAAAAACTCCGCTGTTACGACAACATGTTTAGGCTGGCAGATTGTACCACGATGAGGCGCTGGAGTCAAGAACGGCGCATCTGTTTCAAGGAGTAATTTGCTCAAGGGGATGGCTTTTGCGGCAGCTAATTGTTCGGGATCCTTGGTAAACGTCATAATACCGTTTAAACCGATATAAAGCCCTTTTTGCAATAATTTGTCAAGAATCGCCGTATTGGCCGAAAAACTGTGTACCACGCCTCTGATGCCCTCAAATTGGCTCAAAATAGCCAAAAAATCATCAAATGCAGATGGATCACTTGGATCCTTGTCACCGCGAACATGAAAAATTAGCGGCAAATCATACTTTTGTGCCAGATGCAGCTGAAACTCGAACACTTCGCGCTGCTGCTTTCGCGACGAATGATGGTAATAATAATCCAGCCCGCACTCACCAATTGCCACTACTTTTGGACGAGTTGCCAACGCCTCAAAGTCGTGCAGAGCCTGCGTGTTGCCGGCGTATATCGAAGCTTCATGGGGATGCAGCCCAATTGTTGCCCAACAATTTTTGCGATTTTGCACGAACTCCACGCCACTCTGACTGTCTTCAAGCGTACAACCAACACACAGCAGGCGATCAACGCCCGCCGCTCGAGCATCAGCAATGATCTGATCCGGATCCAACGGATAGTCGCCAAACTGTATATGGCAGTGAGTGTCGGTTAGGCCGGCCACTGCAAGCTAGCCTGTCACAGGTTTAGGCGCAGCATGTGGATTTTCGATCCGCGGGAACAGTGTTTCGGGTGGCGCCTGAATGTTGCCACTCTCAAAAATCTGACGAATTCTCGCTGCTGTATCTGGCATAAATGGTTCGAGCAGCTCAGCAATTTCGAGCAAAGAACCAACTTGATAGGCCAGCACTTCTTGTAAATGCACTGTATCGCCAGTTTTGGCAATCGCCCACGGTTTTTGTTCGTCGATGTATTGATTAAGTCCACGGACCTTTTCCCATATGGCATCAAGCGCACGATCAAACTTGCAGTCTTCAATCGCTTTATCGTACTGCGCACGATCATGTTTTGGCGGCGGCACTTCGCCGATTGTACCCTGTTGGTACTTCTGAATCATTGCCAGCGTACGCTGCACAGCGTTGCCAAGTTCATTGGCCAGTTCGTTATTGTACGAATCACCGAGGCGCTGCCAACTAAAATTACCGTCATCGTAACTTGGGATATGCCGAAGGAAATAATACCGCACCACGTCCGCCG
>CAYQXB010000125.1:0-237 GCA_964421475.1 uncultured Candidatus Saccharibacteria bacterium | reverse complement strand
TCCGCCGGATAGGTTGCCAGGATTTCGCCGGGCGTCACGACATTGCCCAGTGACTTGCTCATTTTTTTATCGTCCATAGTAATGTGCCCGTGTACGTACAGTGTTTTTGGTAATGGCAGCCCAAGACCCAGCAGAATCCCCGGCCAAATTGCGGCGTGAAACCGCAGAATATCTTTGCCGATCACCTGAACATTTGCGGGCCAAAACTTCTTGAAATCCTCGTGCTCCGGATAACCC
>CAYQXB010000124.1:0-2077 GCA_964421475.1 uncultured Candidatus Saccharibacteria bacterium | reverse complement strand
GCAACTCGGACGTAATGTTCAGGTAATCAAGTACCGCCCGGAGCGCTGCTTTGTTAAGCGACACAATATCCGTATGCTCGCGACTCAATACATCGCTGACGAGATTTCGTACTGGTTCGTAATACGGCGCCTTTTTGTACACCTCGATTTGGGCTAAAATTGTTTGCTGCCATTCCGTCGAATTATTGATTTCTATATCTGCAATTGCCGTACGCTGCGAGTGTTTTTTGAGCGGCACCTTAACATACAGCCAGCCTTCGGTCTGTTTAAGGATTCTGTTGCGCTCAATCCAACCATGTCGAATGAACTGAACTGGGTCAAAGAGAATAAATTCATCGGTATGTTTTATAAGACTAAAATAGCCCAGGTGCGGAAAAAAGTAGGGCTGCATGATCGCGACTTTTTTCATGAGAGAATCACTTCGCTTATTCTTTTGACGTCTTTTTCTTTAAGTTCTGGGTACAACGGCAGACACATGATTCGCTGAGCAATATCCTCAGACACCGGACACGACTGTTTGCGGCCAACATACGGCAGTGTGTTAAGCGATGGATAGAAATATCGACGCGGGAAGATGTTTGCTATTTCAAGCTTCTTCATTGTGTCGAGCAAGCTTTCTTCGCTATCTGCGATCACTGGGTAATAGGCGTAGTTTGGCTCTGTGTATTTTCGTCGTACCGGTTTTTGGAAAAAATCACCTAGATAATGATCGTATAGTTTCGATATTTTCTCGCGTTGTCTAATATTGCGGCGAACGTACGGCAAATTTGTAAGACCCATGGCAGCTTGCAGTTCAGAGGCCTTTGCATTAATTCCCATTACGTAGTGTTCGTCGCCGTTGTGCCCAAATCGTTTTGTGAGTTCTATGTGGTCACTAATTGTTTTATCGCGCACCGTAAGCCCTCCGCCTTCAATCGTATGGAAAAGTTTTGTTGCATGAAAACTCGCGACTGATATATCCCCGCGGTCCATCAAGGACCTCCCTTTATAATTCACCGCAAAAGCATGCGCCGCATCGTAAATGACTTTAAGATTGTACTTGCGGGCAATAGCCTCAATTTTCTCAACATTGCACGGATTACCAAAAATATGCACGGCTAAAATTGCTTTGGTTTTTTTCGTGATTTTTTCTTCGATTTTATTTGCATCAATGCAAAGTGTTTTTGGATCAATATCAACAAAAACAGGCTTTGATTGTTGCCACATAATCGCTGAGGTTGTTGCAACGTACGTGAAAGGAGTCGTTATAACTTCGCCTTTATTTATACCGAGCCCTTGCAGCGCAACTTGCAGCGCTAACGTCCCGTTTGACACAAAATGAAAATCCTTAATGCCCAAGAATTTTTTTATTTCTTCTTCAAACTCTAATAATAAAGATCCTTGATTGGTAAGTTGTCCGCTTTCCCAGATTCTATCCAAGTACTTTTGGTACTGCGCTTGCGGGGGCAAAAATGTTTTAGTAACGTTTATTCTTTTCATAATCTCTTGGGGCTTTCGTCAATTAATCGTAGTATCAATCGACTTTGCCAAGCACTTAAAAAATAACGCTTAGTACTCCCAGGTATCCGGAAGCTTCAAAGCCGCACCCTTGGTTATATCCGGGTTGCCGATATGAAATGTGTTTTTATTCGAGTTAATCGCAATCAACTCGCGGTTTTTAACCATAAAGAGCGCGGAGGCCACCTGGTATGAACCGGCATTAAACGGTTCCTTGTTAATCGTAAGCCGCAGCGTGCCATTTCCCTGGAGTGGTTTTTTCAAAGAGGTTGTCAGTTCGGCCACTGAAATCCCATCCTTAATAACAGAAATGCCGACGTACATTTTTTCTTTAGTTTTTGAAGCGTAGGCAAACTGTAACTGCACCGCTTCGTCGGACTCCTTGGTAACATCCGCTTTTAGTGTATGCAGACTCGGCGACTCTTTTTTTTGCTTGGTGTTCTTGTCCTTTGGCGCGCCAGCAATATTGTCCTCAGCGTAAATGTCAGCAATTTCCTGAGGATTACCTTCGTGAGTCATTTTTCCGTGATCAATATAAATCGCTCGGGTACAAAAGCGTTTTATTGCGTTCATGTCGTGC
>CAYQXB010000123.1:0-2104 GCA_964421475.1 uncultured Candidatus Saccharibacteria bacterium | reverse complement strand
AAACATAATACGTATCAAGAGTGCAGCGAGAGAACTAGCTCGATGACCTGCCGGCAACCCCTTACAACGCTTGTTGTGATAAAGGTGCCCCCTCTAGCCTGAGTTGTAAACTTGGGGAAGATGTAACATCGCATCGACTCCTTTTTTGCTTGCTTGGGCAGATACGAAAGGAGTATTTTTATGCCAAAAACTAACAAAGCACAAGCAAGCTTGTACCGGACGGCGGAGAGTGTTTCGCCGAAACACCCCGACAAATTATGCGATCAGATCTCTGACGCCATTTTGGACGCGTATTTGCAGCAAGATCCAAAATCTCGCGTGGCAGTCGAAGCTGTTGGTGGGCATGGCGATGTATTTGTTGTCGGCGAAGTAACCTCACACGGTGAAGTTGACGTAGAAAAAATTGTCTCGCGAATCGCTGGCGATGGTCTCAAAATCAAAGTAAATATCGTCAAACAAAGTCCAGAAATTGCCCACGGCGTCGATACCGGTGGTGCTGGAGACCAAGGCATTATGGTTGGGTACGCGTGCGACGAAACACCTGAGCTTCTACCGATCGAAGTCGTTTTGTCACGACAATTAAACCAATACTTGTATAAAAAATGGTCTTTTGATGGCAAGACGCAGATAACGCTCAAGGACGGGGAAGTCGTCGTGGTTGTGGCAAGCTTCCAAAATGCACCGCAGGCAGAGCTCCAATCGGCAGTGCAAACTTGGCTAAAAGAGAATGACCTGAGCGCAAATCCAGAGATTCATGCCAACCCGGCTGGCGATTGGCATCAGGGTGGTTTTGATGCCGACACTGGCCTGACCGGCCGAAAATTGGTGGTTGATAATTATGGTCCGCGGATTCCAATCGGCGGTGGCTGTTTTAGCGGCAAAGATCCGAGCAAAGTTGATCGCTCGGCGGCATATATTGCCCGGCGCATCGCAGTTGATTACCTCAAAAAATGTGGAGCTAAAGAAGTATTTTGTCACTTGGCCTACGCCATTGGCTACGACCAACCGCTCGAAGCGACAGTTACTATCGACGGCAAGCAGGAGGCAGTCGAGGGCTATGATTTAACGCCAAACGGCATTGTCAAAACGTTAGACCTACGCAAGCCGCAATACGAAGCGACCGCGCGGTATGGTCATTTTGGCAACGGCTTTACTTGGGATAAATAGTCGCTACCAGTTGACGTCAGCAAGACTGTGTACGGTGTGTGCCGTTCGCCAGGCAGTTTGCAGTAGTTCGTACTCTGCATTCATTTCGGGGGCTCGTTTGGCATTGGCGTCTCGGCGGTCAAAAATCTCGAGCTCAACATACGACGGTTCAACATCGTGCAGGCCAACAGCGGCAAGACAATGTGCCAAATCGTCGCTGGCGGCCCACAAAATATCGTAATGATTGCGTTCGGCTTGCGGGAGCGACGTAAAGGTAATTTCAAGGTCGGCGTTGTCATCGTCTCCGTCATTGTTTGGTAAAAAACGGAGTTCATCCCATTGCTCTTGATACGACGGATGGCGGCGCGGGCCGGTGACTTGCTCAAAAAGATCATCGGTTTGCGTCGTTGAAAGTTGACGAAAATTCCCGCGAGCATCAATGATTTCAAACGAAATCGAATAAATGTAGGGGCTGTGCTGGCGATCTTCGGCGGCTTCTTGCGCTTGCGCTTTGGCACGCTGCAATTCGCCAGGGCTTTGCGCGGCGTATTCGTAGGCGTTGCGGTTTGGATCGCGCCGCAAATAGCCAGCAGCAGAAAGCCGGAATGCCGCCCACATGCCGAGCACGCCAAATCCGTGCATTGGCCGCCAGCGCGGCGCATGTTCGCCGTTTTCAATATGATCACTCATTGAATAATTTATAGCAGCTTTTCGAACTTTTGTCACATAACTGGCGATAACCATTACTAGCATCGGTGCACAATCTGCTGCACAATACTTTGTATGCCAATGCGCGAAAGTTTTTTAGACGGTTTTGAGCCGATGAATCCCAACCACCGCATTGGTGCGGTTGGGCTGAGCGTCCAGCGTCCAATGCCGACCGAACTCGTGGGCAAAATACACGAAAGCCTGGCGCCGTTCGAGGACAAGATTGAACTGCATTCGTGGTTTTGCCTGA
>CAYQXB010000122.1:1598-2158 GCA_964421475.1 uncultured Candidatus Saccharibacteria bacterium | reverse complement strand
GTATACTGACCCCCCCCCCGGTGGGTCAAGGGGGGGTGGAAGTAGAAACTAGAAACTAGGAATTAGGGAGTGGGAATTATTCCAGGGAGACACGCTGGAATGACGCTGGAATGGTGAAATTAAAAGAGTCGGGTATCCGACTCTTTTAAGTACTCTGCTAGTACTGTGTTCTTGCGCTACGCTTTTGCAGGTGTTGCAGGTGTCGTTGGCTTTGCGCCACCAGTTTTGCCACCGCCCGGCGCAGTATATTTAGCATCACTAAATGCTAACATTGCGTAGCCAACAAACGGCAATAGGATCAACAACACTGCAAAGGCAGTATCTTTGCTGAATGCTTTTGCGATTTCGATCGAAATAATAACACTCAATACCAACGCAGCGATGCTGGCGATCCAGCCCACAAATGGAATGAAGCCCGCAACGCCAACGATGCCCCACCAGCCCGGCTTGCCGGCGATTTCGGCCAAAACCCAACCGTTGTATACTGGGATAATTGCCTTCCAACCTTCGACGCCAGCTTTTTCGAAGACCTTCCACAGACAAACAATCATGAAAACGAT
>CAYQXB010000122.1:0-1588 GCA_964421475.1 uncultured Candidatus Saccharibacteria bacterium | reverse complement strand
GATCAGTGGAATCGCAATCAAAAGTATGATGCCCATCATTGCCATAATGGCGGCAAAAACACCTTCGTTACTGGTATTAGTTGTGGTGGTGTAGGTAGTGTACGTATAGTCACTAGCCTGTGCTAATAAATTGAGCATAAAGCCCTCCGTTTTTACTTATAGTTCGATTATAAGCTGTTTTCGCTCGGTTCGCCAAACGTTTATGCACAAGTTAGCCGATGTTGATCGGATGAGGCAAACACGTCACAACTGCATTTCCACCATCAAGGTACGATATAAGATCAATGACCCCTTTACTCACACTGACCGTATCGCCTCCACGAATTGCAAGAGCTCCAGTTCGACTAAAGACAACCGTTTCAATACTATGATCTGCTTCTGCTGCAGCAACAGCTACATCCATTGTTCGACTTGCTGTGGTAGCCATTCTTCGTGCCTGCATATATGCGTCAAAATCTAGCTCATCTGCTTGATGTGCATCACGAAACGGTGGGCGCGTGCCCAGAATTCCCACACATCTTTTTAGGCTGGCTCCGCTAAGCTCCGCGACTTCATATCCTTCGACAAATGGTTCAAACTCTCCAATATGGATTCCCTGCTGTATCATCACATACATCTCCTATTCATCTGTTAGCGGCGATTATGCTCTTTACGGATAATTATTGCAAGCATGAGCAAATTAGCAATTTACAGGGGCGGCTTTATCTGTTAAAATACCCCTTCGTTACGCACTACTGAGCGCGAAACCAAAATACCAAACCAAGCAACTTGTTGCTGCCAAGGGATTTTGAAAGGAGAAGCCAAGCATTAACCCGAAGCTTTTGCCGGCAACGGCAAAACGAGGTAAATGCGCGAGCTTCGACGAGGGCCCATAGCTCAGTTGGTTAGAGCAGTGGCCTCTTAAGCCACGTGTCCTGGGTTCGAGTCCCAGTGGGCCCTCCAACTAAAATGACTCAGCAAAGCTGGGTCTTTTTAGTTGGAGCGTTTATTGAGCCTTGAACCCAGGGCGCAGATTTTCTTGAAAAGAAAAGATGCAAGTCTTGGGTTCGTTCATGAGGAGCTCTCGCAGAAGCTCGCTTCGAGAAAGCGACGAAATGGTTCTTGAAAAGAACGCCCCCAGTGGGCCTTCCAAAAAACACAACGACGCCTTTCTGATATGCTATGCTCATGGATCTAAAAAACTATTTGCCACAAAGTGCCGCAGAATACATGAATACTTTTCGCACACTCGCTGCTCTTACCGATGCCGCAATGGATTATGTACAGCGAAAAACCGATTGGGCATCGGACGTGGATCGAAACAAGACATTGACAAGAATTGCAGAATCGGTCGAAACCATATCATCACTACGGGGAGACAACGGAGCGTATTATGATGCTCGGCCAGACGAGCTGACACAACACCAAAAAGAGATGTACGCTATTGAGGATCAACTTCGCGCTCGTTTAGTTGGGCTCGGCTACAAATATCCAGCAAACTAACTTCCAGTAGAACCGTCGACATCATGCAATGGTGCATGATATCTCTTTTGCTATACTCCTAGCATGTTAGAAATCTTTGGAATCTTGAGCGGACTGATATTTTTTG
>CAYQXB010000121.1:255-2229 GCA_964421475.1 uncultured Candidatus Saccharibacteria bacterium | reverse complement strand
CTTTAGGGGGAGGAGATATTATTTTGAATTTACTTCAAAATGGTATCGGAGGGGCAAGCCCCTCCTTCATTACTTAACGAAACAAAATCAAGCTGGCGACCAAAAAATAAAGTTCAATGGTAATAATATCTTGAGCGATAGTTGCGAACGGTCCGGCTCCAACTGCCGGATCATGACGCTCAATTTGAAACAATTTTACAATCACCAACGCAACCAGTGGCGCCACCGCGGTTGTTATCGCCGTTGCCAGTCCAACGGTCAGCGCAATCTCAGCGTCCCGCAACCAGGCGTACGCTACACCGCCAACCACCACGCCAAAAATTAATCCAAGCAACACACCAATCACAAATTCTTTGGCAAAATAAATCCGGAAAATCCCCCGCTTTTTAAATCCGTTACGAATAAAAATTGTCTCGGTCTGCGATCCAACCGCGTCGCTCAAATACACAATCATCGGTATAAAAAACGCCAGTTGCACGTTGTCTGACAATTGCTGTTCAAACCGCGACAGCAAAAATGTTGCCAGAAACCCACCCAACAAACCGGCAACCAGCCATGGCAATCGCAAACGAATCAGCAGACCGACGGATTCTTTGGTGTCATCCGCTTCAACAAATCGTTTGATATTTCGTTTTCGAGCCACACCCACTCCCCTTTTTTCATCGCTTGCAGTCATTATACAAGCCTCTGGTGCGTTATACTAATGAGCATGTCGCCAAAAGAAAAAGAAAAGCCGGAAGAAAAACAGCCTAAAAAACAACCAGCAACGTACTATCACCTCAGCGCCGCAGCGGCGCTGGAAGCATTACATTCCAGTGACAAAGGATTGTCGAACAGTGAGGCCGCCACGCGGCTCGAAACGTACGGCCACAACCGCCTGGACAAAATTCACAAAGAATCACTGCTGGTTAAATATCTGCGGCAATTTAAAGATTTGCTGATTGTCATGCTGCTGGTCAGTGCTGTGGTGTCGTGGGTTTTGGGTGAGCACCAAACCGCCATTGCGCTGGCGGTGGTAATTTTGCTCAACACCATTATGGGGTTCCGTCAGGAGTTCAAGGCCGAGAAAATCATGGAAAGCTTGGAGCGGTTAGTTGTTCCGTCAGCCAAAGTGATGCGCGATGGGCGGCTACAAGAAGTTGCCTCGACCGATCTCGTGCCCGGTGATGTGGTCTACGTCGAAGAGGGCGATTCGGTGCCGGCCGACATGCGCACCATGAGCGTTTCTGAATTATCAGTTAACGATTTTGCCCTAACCGGCGAGTCCAATCCATCGCACAAAAATATCGATCCGATCAAAGGCGACGTGCCGCTAGGTGATCAGTTTAACCGCTTATTTATGGGCACAACGATCGCCACTGGTCACGGCTATGCATTAGTGACGGGCACCGGCATGCATACCGAACTCGGGCGGATTGCTAATTTAAGTGCCGCTACCCACAACGACGAAAGTCCGCTCCAAAAAGAAATGAACAATATTGCCACGCGCGCTACGCAGGCCACGCTCGGAATTTTTCTCGTCTTATTATTGATCGCCAACGCCAGCGATTTGGGTTTTCGCGGCGCGCTATTATTTGCAGTTGCCGTTGCTGCATCGTTAGTCCCGCAAGGTTTGCCGGCCGCAATTAGCACCGTGCTGGCCCAGGCCGCCAACAAAATGGCGAGGGCGAACGCGCTGGTCAAAAAATTATCGAGCGTCGAAACACTCGGCGCGACGAGTATCATTTGTACCGACAAAACCGGCACGCTCACCAAAAATCAAATGACCGTTGAACAAATCCATATTGGGCATGAAACCTATCATGTCACCGGCGCCGGCTACGAGCCAAACGGCGACATTACCAAAAACGGCGTGCCCGTTTCAACCAAAGATCTGAAGCATTTAGAATTATTTTTTGCGTGCGGCGAACTGGCCAGCAACGCCCGCGTTAATCCACCGAACGAGGATCAGCAAACCTGGCACTGCATCGGAGA
>CAYQXB010000121.1:0-245 GCA_964421475.1 uncultured Candidatus Saccharibacteria bacterium | reverse complement strand
CCCAACCGAGGGCGCACTCGTTACGCTCGCGCTCAAAGCCGGCATCGACGCTGAAAAACTTGAGGAACAGCACGCTGAAATCCGGCAATTCACGTTTGATTCCGCTCGCAAACGCATGAGCTCTATCAGATCGTATGGTGACAAAAAAGAACTGTACGTATTCGCCAAAGGCGCGCCGGAAAGTATCTTGGAACGCTGTACACAAATTTGGGATGGCCAGAATGTTCGCAAGATTACGCCGGCCG
>CAYQXB010000120.1:0-2261 GCA_964421475.1 uncultured Candidatus Saccharibacteria bacterium | reverse complement strand
GAAATTTTGCGGCAATACATTCGTGCTCAAAAGAAAGACAATCAGAAGGTCGATAGAAATGTTTAAAGCTGATTTTTTTGCCGGCAATCGCCGCGAACTTTTGCGGCGAACTAAGTCAAAACTGATTGTGATTCCGGCGCATCAAACCATGCAGCGCAACCTCGACAATACGTATGCGTTTCGGCAGGAAAGTAATTTTTGGTATCTGTGCGGCATTGAAAAACCGGATTGTATATTAGTTTTGAGCGAAATTAAGGGCAAACAAGAAACGTTTGTGATTTTGCCCCAGCGCGATGCAATCGAGGAGTTTTTTGACGGCGCAATCGACGGCGCTGAACTGGCCAAAATATCCGGTATCAAAACAATCTTACCGCAGCGCGAAGGCTGGCAAAAGCTCGGCGAACTGCTACAAAAACACGCAGCAGTTGGCGTGCTCAAACCAATGCAACAACGGCATTTTAACATCGCCATGAATCCGGCGCGGGCGCAGTTGATCGCCAAAATGAAACGTCGCGCCAGAAACCTTAAAATCGAAGATGTGCGTGCGGCGTTATCGCAGATGCGCATGATCAAACAACCCGTTGAAATCAAAGCGATTCAAAAAGCGATTGATATTACCAACGATACGCTACTCGAAATTTTTCGCTCGAACTGGTACAAAAAATATGCGGCCGAATACGAACTGGATGCCGATATTTCGGCTGGATTCCGTCGCCGCGGCGCGAGCGGACATGGGTTTACGCCGATCATTGCTAACGGCGCAAAAACCTGTACGATTCATCCGACTGGGAATAGTTCACCACTCGAATCCGGTGCGCTGTTGCTCGTCGATCTTGGCGCCGAAATATACAATTACACCGCGGATATTTCGCGCACCATGCCGATTGGCGGGAATATGACAGCTCGGCAACAACAGGTTTTTAATGCGGTGGCTGACATTCAGCAATACGCCTATTCGCTACTCAAGCCCGGCCAAAATTACATGGAATACGAAAAATTGGTTGAAACATACATGGGCAAAAAACTGATAGAACTCGGGCTGATTAAAACGGCGACACGTAAAAATATCCGCACGTATTTTCCGCACCGCACCAGTCATTCACTGGGCTTGGATCCACACGACCCGGCGGATTATTCGGGCGATATCCAGGAAAACATGATGTTGACCGTTGAGCCGGGCATCTATATTCCCGAAGAAGGTATTGGTGTGCGACTTGAAGACGATGTGTTGATCACCAAAACAGGCTGCAAGATCCTCAGCCGAGCATTGCCGGTTATGCTATAATTTGTCTAAAGTAATACCATGAACAATCCATTATTCCGATTTTTTGTACGCTGGTTTGTCTGTAGCTTGGGGCTGTGGATTGCGGCCATGCTTTTGGGTCCGGATCGCATTGCATACGACGGCGGAGTCTTTGTTATTTTGATTGCGGGGTTGGTGTTGGCAATCGTCAATACGATTTTAAAACCAATTATTGTAATGTTGTCGTTGCCGGCGATTTTATTCAGCCTAGGGCTATTTATGATTATTATCAATGCGCTGATGGTGTTGGTTGCCAGCTGGTTTTATAGTCGGCTCGAGGTCGAGGGTTTTGGCACGGCGCTCATGGCCGGAATCATCATTGGACTGGTTAACTATCTTGTGACGGCGATTCTCGAAGAACGCGGCGAACGAAAAACTGCAAAAAATCAGGCATAGAAGTCCATAGTCAGGTATAATACCCAGCATGTCATTGCTAAATTATGTGACGATCGGGAGTGCGATTCTAATGATTGTGCTGATTTTGGTACAAACTCGTGGTGCCACATTGGGCGCGGGTTTTGGTGGAGGTGCCGACATTAACACAGTTCGCCGAGGTTCTGATAAGACGATTTTTCAACTCACCATTATTTCGGCCATTGTTTTTGCACTGTCAATTTTGCTAACTATTATTATCTAGAGGGTGTCAACGGGGAATGAACCGCGTCACTAAGCTTCGCTGGCGTCGCCGTTTGCGGCGGCAAAAAGAACAAGTTGAACACATCGGCGAAAGCGCTGAAGCTGGCTTGGAGCGTCATTTCTTTGGGCGATTACACCGCATCGTGGGTGTTCGGCGATTCGTCTTTAGCTGGATTCTACTGCTTGTGCTGCTGGCTGGCGGTGTGGTGATTCAGATGCGCGGACTTTCGCGCTTTTATCAAAACTTGCGCCCGGGTGTTGGTGGTATCATGACCGAAGGAATTGTCGGCAGTTTTACCGGCGCGAATCCGGTGTATGCGAC
>CAYQXB010000119.1:0-2278 GCA_964421475.1 uncultured Candidatus Saccharibacteria bacterium | reverse complement strand
CACTCGCGTCGGGTAAAGGATTCGGGCGAGCTGTCGCCGTCTTTGCTGCATTTGTGAGCGCTGTTGTGAACATGCTGTTCATTCCAGTCTACCCAATTTGGTCAATCCTTATCATGTCAATAAGTATCGCGGTACTTTACGCGGTTATTGTGCATGGTGGCGACCTCAAAAGCATAACTAAATAAACAAAAAGTTTACTGCAAAGAACCGGTCATTCGTGGTCGGTTCTTTTTGCTTCTGGCGTTTACATTGAGCCTTTGAGGTTGCAGCAATAACCGCCTGTTTTGTGTTTTAGTTTTTGTCGTTGCTTGGCAAGCTAAACTGCGGATTTAGATCGTTGCGTTTTTCGGCGTGATCAAAATGTGTGCTGCGACTTTCATGAACTTCAGGTCCGCGACCCGCAATATAATCACTGATTCCGTACAGCAAAAAGCGTACAAAACTAATCCCTTCCTGGTGTTGTTCGCGTCGATGTTCTAGACGTTCTTGGTGGCGCACTTCCCGTTCAAAAGCCCTATACTCCGCTGCAAGATGAGCATCGGCCATAAGCTGTTGATCTAGAGATTGTTCTTGTTCGTTCATAATTTTCCTGATTTTCGACCATCAAAAAACAAGCAGACGTTTGCCCATCCTTCATTCGTCATCGATTTTTGTTTAGGTCAAAAGAATCGAAATACAGATTTATAATTTACACTTTTATAGCGTTCTGTCAAGACTTCGACTACTTATCTGCCGGCAGTGCCGAAGCAGATGCCAACAATAATTGTCTGTTAATTATAAAGCCGGCCTTATTTTCCATGCTAATTTTGCTTTCAAAGTTTGTCTAGTTTGGCGATTGTTTCTACGCTCAGTTCTAGGTTGACCGCGGCAGTGTTTTCATCAATATGCTTTTTGTTGGTTGCTTTAGGAATAGGCAACGCATTTTTTGCAAGGAGCCAAGCAAGCGCAACTTGCGCCGGAGTAGCCTGGTATTCTTGCGCAATTTCTTGCATTAGCTTGTTATCCAAAACCTCTTGTCGCTTAATCGGCTGGTAAGCCACGATCTGGATACCGTTTGCTTTACAAAAATCACGAAATGCTTCATCGACTTCGTTTTTGTAAAGCACATTGTAATTCATTTGGTTTGCGACGATCGGATGCTTTGCAATCAAGAGAGCTTGTTTCATTTGTTCGACAGTAAAGTTACTGACGGCGAAACCTCTGACAACCCCTTCATCAATTAACTCATCGATCTGTGGGATTGCTTCAGTCCAATCAACATCGTCCCAAGCATTGTGAATATACAGCAGGTCTAAATAATCTGTGCCGAGCTTTTTAAGCATTTTCTCGACTGTTGGTCTGACTTGATCTTTACCAACGCTAGTCTTCCATAGTTTGTCGGCAATAAATAAATCTTCGCGCTTTTGGCCTTTTAACGCCATGCCGACAACTTCGTCGGTGTAGAATCCGCCATATAATTCAGCGCAGTCAATGTGATTCTGTCCTTTGCTAAAGGAATAACAAAGTGCTTCAACTTCTGCTGCTTCGTTGCCTTTTAGCGGTTCTGCGCCTTTGTACTTCGCATTGGGGTCAGCAACAAACTTACCAGCAATATTCCAGGTGCCAATGCCAATTGGAAAAACCGATTTACCAGATTTTGTTTTCATTACCATTTACTCAAACCTAAAGGCTTCAATATTTTTAGAAACCTCGTTAGCGCCAAAGATCCCACCATTCATACAAATGTAAACACCCGGTTTGAGGTCAGTAAAACTGGCTATCGAGAAGCCGATATTAAATCCAGCATCTGATACCGTAAAGCCAGTTATTGGAATCATGGATCCAGTAATGATCACCGTTTTGTCGCCAAGATCCTGTTTGTTCAAAAATGCTGCCGTTTCACTCATTGTAAATGTTCCGTGGGTAACCAGTATATTTTTGTGTTGTGTCGAAACAATAGCTTCTAAGAGTTTCTGCCTATCTTCGGGCGTAAGGTCTCGGCTATCCTTTCGTGTCACGATTTCACTACTAAAGTTAAAGTGCGGTTTTATTAAGTTGTGTAGGTAGCTGTCAATTGAGGTATCGAGCTTCATGAGGTTCTTGTTGATTGCCTCATATGCCGGATCGATAAACTCAATGGTTCCACCCATTTTTATAACGTGAACATGTAATTTTGTCATGATTTTATCATACCACTGTCCAAATGATTTTGATGCGGGACCAGGGGAATCGCACGACTGCAGCCATGCTCGAAGTAAACTTCTGCGCGTGACTTTGCCGACCGAACCTGGGACTGATC
>CAYQXB010000118.1:0-2336 GCA_964421475.1 uncultured Candidatus Saccharibacteria bacterium | reverse complement strand
CCTCGGAGTTTTGTGCAACTTTTGCGATCAAAAGTTGAGAGGGAGTGGGTTCTTTGCAAAAAGAACAAACTACTCCTCGCGGAGGAACTCACCAGACTGGTGATGCCACAGCTCGGCGTACACACCATCTTTTTTGGCGAGCAATGATTTGTGCGAGCCGTCTTCGACAATCTCGCCATTTTTAAGTACCAACACCCGATCAAGTTTGCGAATAGTTGATAAACGGTGAGCAATAACGACAGTTGTACGATTCTTCATTAAGTTATCTAGCGCTGAAACAATGGCTTTCTCGCTTTTACTGTCGAGCGCACTGGTCGCTTCATCCAACACCAGGATTGGTGCTTTTTTGAGCATTGCCCGTGCAATTGCAACGCGCTGTTTTTCGCCGCCACTGAGTTTGACCCCGCGCTCGCCAACCAGCGTGTCATAGCCGTCTGGCAACTGCTCGATAAATTCGTCGGCATGTGCCAGGCGTGCAGCCTCACGAATGCGCTCGTCACTCGCCGACGGATCACCGTAAGCAATGTTTTCGCGAATCGATCGATGAAAGAGCAGGGGTTCTTGTGGCACGTACGTGATTGCGCGGCGTAAATCGTCTTGCTTGATTTTCGAAATCTCTTGTGCATCGACCATAATGTGTCCGCGGTCAATATCCATAAATCGCAACAACAATTTAGTCAGCGTCGTTTTGCCACCACCACTCGGACCAACCAAACCAACTTTTTGACCAGCTGGAATCGCCACCGACAGATTCTCAAAGAGGGCATCCTCTTTATTGCCATCTTTATATCCGAACTGTACGTCGTTAAATTCGATCTTGCCTTTACCAGTCTTGAATTTCTGCGGCGATGGAATATCTTTAACCTCTGGGTCACGCAAAATTACCTCTGTCATTTCGGCAGCATCCGCCAGTGCTTGTTCCATGCGCTCCGAAATCCGGTTAAAAACCCATAGACTTGCGACCAAATTAACAAGATATATCTGCACCAATAAGATCGTTCCAACGCTGATTTTTTGCTGTTGCGCCAAACGAATCAGCATAAAGGTTGCGGCAATCTGAAAGATGATAATAATGGCGGAACGAACCATGCGAATTCGCTCGTCAACCGTCATTTGTTTTGCGAACAAGCCGCGACGCGTCATTGCAATCTTTTCAAACAGCCCACTTTCGTACTGTCGATGCGCAAAGACTTTAATTGCTAAATTATTCGTCAGTGTATCAGCCAGTGCGCCGGTCACGGCCGAATCTGACTCGGCAGCTTTCAACATGTATGGTCGCTTAAACCGACCCAGGATAATGGTAACTGCCAATATTGCAAGACCGCAAACCGCAAATAGTATTCCCAGCTCAGGCGAACGATAGGTCAGGATGATAATTGGCAGCGTAAACTGCAAGATGAGTGGCAAAAACTGAAAATAAGCCGCGTCCATCATATCTTTGAACGTTCCGACAAAACGATTAGCCCGAGCAACCAACGAACCAACAAACGAGTTCGCAAAAAAGCTATACTCCTGGCGTTCATAGGCGGCAAATACGCGCATACTCAAATCCTTAGTTCCATCAAGAATCAGTGGGTTTCGGAAGACAAACGACAGGCGACCCATTATAAAGTTCGTGATCATCACCACTACAATGATTCCGAAGGTAATATAAACTGGCTGATAATTGCTAGCCTGAACGGATGTCAATTGATCAATCAATTTTGCCAGCAAAAGCGGCATGGCAATATCCTGCGTCAGCGTAAACAGCGCTGAGACAATCAAAAAACAAAGACTGCGCGTCGGATATTTTTTAAGCACGCTAAAGTACAGACTAATAGTTTTGCGCATCAGCGCAGGGTCTTTACCAAGACGACCAATTTTAGGCTCTTTCATTAGAACTATCATATCAGATATACTAGAGGGCAATGAGTAAAGTTGTTCGAACCCGATTTGCCCCGAGCCCGACTGGCTATTTGCACGTGGGCGGTATTCGTACCGCATTGTTTGCATGGTTGATTGCACGCCAAAACAACGGTCAATTTGTACTAAGGCTCGAAGACACTGATCAAAAACGAGAAGTCGCCGGTGCTGATCAACACATTTACGACAGCTTAAAAGCGCTCGGCATTGACTACGACGAAGGGCCCGATCAGCCGGGGAAGTATGGACCATACCGCCAAAGCGAACGACTCGACAGCTATAAAAAATGGGCACAAAAGCTTATTGATTCTGGGCGCGCCTACGCCGACCCATACACGGCTGCAGAAGTACAGGCTTTCCGCGAACAAGCACAAAAAAATAAGCAGCCGTGTATGGGTCGGCGTAGGCGCGCCCAGAATCAATAAGCTTTTGTG
>CAYQXB010000117.1:0-2370 GCA_964421475.1 uncultured Candidatus Saccharibacteria bacterium | reverse complement strand
TGGAGAAAGGGATTCGAGCCGGGTTCGGTCGGCAGTCAGCTGCCCGAAGGAACTTCGGCGCACTGATTGTCGTGCGCTATCCCTCTCTCTCCGCCAGAAAGAAAAACGATCATGTTACTGTCATGGTCATTCTTCTTTTCGCCCGAAAAGGGGATTCGAGCCGGGTTCGGTCATTTAGGCGATTTTTGTGCCGATTTGTTCGCCGCGCACAATTTTAAGCAGGTTGTCCTCGCGGAACCCATCAAAAATAATCACTTCAATATTGTTTTCCATGGCTAAGCCCAATGCGGCTTTGTCCATGACTTTGATATCCGGATTTTCAACCGCGTGCTGGAACGTTAAGTTTTCATGGCGAACGGCATCATCGTGTTTGGCGGGATCTTTGTCGTAGATACCGTCGACTTTGGTTGATTTCAATACTGCTTCGCAATCCATTTCGAGCCCCAGGGTCAAGGCGCCAGTATCGGTGGTGACATATGGCTGACCGGTTCCGCCACCAACGATGACTACTCGGCCGTTTTCTAAATGCTTTTCGGCCAGGCGAAAAGAAAACGATTCGGCCACTTGTTCGGCAAAAATACGACTCAAACAACGCGTCGCCACTTGTTCGGATTCAAAAATATCAGTCAGCGCAATTGCATTGACGAGCGTCGCGAGCATACCCATATGGTCACCAGTTACGCGTTTGATGCCGTGCCCGGCAATTTGCGCACCGCGCACAATATTACCACCGCCAACCATGATGACAACTTGACACCCAGCCTCGGTGACTTTTTTAACTTCTTGAGCCAACCACGATCCGATCGCCGGATCAATGCCATATTCTTTATCACCAGCTAATTGTTCGCCGGAAAGTTTTAGCAGAATTCGTTTATATGCAACACTCATTTTTCTTCAACTACTCTAGCACACAATGGGTGATTTTGTTACACTTTATGGTACCAATCGATCACCGGGTCATAGTGGGGGAACCATGAGCAACGATGACAAAAAATTTATTCTTGAGCATTTTGACGACAAGTTTGCTGTACTTGTTGAGTCACTTGGAGTGATGATCGAAAACAAAGTACGACCAATCGTACAAGAAGAATTGGCAGAAGTTAAGCAAGACATGAAAATCGTAAAACTTGCCGTAGTGCAAACCAACAAAGATCTAAAAAAATTAGAAGAACGCGTGACAAAATTTGAGAAAACAGTGTTTGCATGAACATTTTTAGTTGGAATATTAACGGTATTCGTGCCGTAATACGCAAAGGCGAATTGCAAAAATTTGTTGCGCAGTACGATCCGGATATTTTGTGTTTGCAGGAGACAAAAGCAGAAAGAGGACAGGCCGAAATTGATTTTCCGCAGTACGAAGAATACTGGAACTCATCGCGCACCAAAAAAGGCTACAGTGGTACGGCGATTTTTACTAAAATCAAACCCAAAGCCATTATTAATGATATCCCCGACGAAATTGTAAAAAAACACAAATTAATTGCCGACAATTATGGCCACAGCAATGACGAAGGGCGAGACATCGCCGCCGAATTTGATTATTTTTGGGTGGTCACCGCCTACACACCCAACGCCAAAGATAATTTAACCCGCATTCCGCTCCGGCAACAATGGGACGCCGCCCTCACCGACTTTTGCGCCGAACTCCAATCTGGAAAATTCAGCACTCAACGTTCAGTAGATCACGGCTTGGATGAAGTGCAAGGCACAGACGAGCAGCGGACTGCGCCGTATAAAAAATACGGCAAAGGAGCAGCGGAATCTGTAACGCCGCAATTCGCCAAGCCCGTGATCTACTGTGGGGATATGAATGTGGCGCATACCGAGGATGACTTAGCCAATCCAAAACCCAACAAAGGCAAAAAAGGTTTCACCGCCGAGGAGCGTACTGGTTTTGATAACTGGCTTAAAGCGGGCTTTGTTGATACCTTCCGCATGTTTACAAAAGGGAACGGGCACTACACTTGGTGGAGCCACTTTGCAAAATCACGCGAACGAAACGTCGGCTGGCGGATCGATTATTTTTTAGTATCCGAAAGCTTGAAGCCAAAAGTTAAAAAAGCCGAAATCCACGCCTCCCAAATGGGCTCCGACCACTGCCCAATAGGTATTGAACTAAATTAATCTTGCTTAGTATCGCGAGCAACGGCTACTTCAGCTTCAACAGCTTCTTTTGTAACATTGCGACCACGAACACTTCCAGCGAGTAGTCGCGCAAGCATCGACTTTGCCTCTGCATCCTCCAGGTCATCAAGCAACTCTTCGTGTTTCACTTCGCCAATTTTTGAATACGTCTTAGTCGCACTGCCAAGCAAAAAACTCAGGATGAGACTTCCAGCGCCCCAACTGAGTTTGCCAGACTGCTCATTT
>CAYQXB010000116.1:0-2385 GCA_964421475.1 uncultured Candidatus Saccharibacteria bacterium | reverse complement strand
GAAATCTGCCATTATGGAGTTTCTCCTATACTTACCTATTATTTATAAATTTCGCATGTGTTTTGCGATTGTTTAACACATGTAGCGATAACCTCATGCGAGTACCGTTACAAATTTACCACACATTTACATCGGTGGCTAGTAAAAAATAACTCGCACTTCTTCACGAATTTGTAACGGCACGAGTTACCGGAGTATCTTATCTGATCTTAAGAGGTTTGTAAAGAGTTATCGTGCACGACGGTGCGTAAATTTAAACGAGGATGCGTTTTAAAAAAACGTGCAGGGTTTTATTCGTGCGGCTCATCGGTTGCGTCTATCGCAATATCTTCGAGTACGGAAAGGTTGACGCTGACGGCGCGCTCACAGTGCATGACTCCATCCTCGAGCGCATACGAGGGGCCGGGGCAGATGTTTTTTACGCAAATTTGAGCTGCGTGTTCGATGCCGTCGGGGAACAAACTTGCAAGTTGCTCAGCGCTTGTTTTCAAAAAATGATCAGCAAAGTATGCGCCGTTCATCGCCGACAGTGGACCGCTTTGGCAAGCCGAAAAACACGATTCGCTGAACTGTGATTCTGATCGCAAACTATCGGCGGAGTAGTTCATAGTTCAGCCGCAACTTGCACGTTTTCAACGGCGCGGGTCAAAGAATGCAACGGAACAACAGCAACCGGACGCGGCCTAACTTCGGTGTAGTCAAATGCTTGCGCGACTGCGTAATCAATAGCGTATTCGCGAGCAGTATTAACCATTGCCTGACGGCCAAGATTCTCGGCAATTTGGTCTGGATGTAAACCTTCGCCCTTGAGCTTCGCATCCCAATTCACAACCCGCTGCGCAGCGTTTGTAAATCCCGCTTCAGCTTCTTCCACCCGCCTTACTTTTGGCGAATATCTGTTCATATTACTTGCTGTTTTTGGCGATGATATCCTGGGCTACGTTTGGCGGAACGTCGGCGTAATGATCGAGCTCCATGCTTGAGCTGGCACGACCTTGGGTCATCGAACGCAAATTGGTAGTGTAGCCGAACATTTCACCAAGAGGTACAAAGGCGGTAATTTCTTTCACGCCCGCAGATAAGTCTTCCATCGATTCGATGCGACCGCGTTTACTGTTCAAATCACCAATCACGTCACCCATGAATTCTTCAGGGGTAACAACAACGACTTTCATGACCGGTTCAAGCAACACTGGGTTGGCGGTTTTTACACCGTTTTGCAGCGCCATCGAACCGGCAATTTTAAAGGCCATTTCGTTGGAGTCCACATCGTGGTAGCTTCCGTCGTAGAGTTCAGCCTTGACGTCAACCACTGGGTAGCCAGCGATCACACCGTTAGAAAGTGCTTCTTGAATACCTTCAGACACTGGTTTGATGTATTCCTGCGGAACCACGCCACCCTTGATAGAGTTGATGAATTCAAAGCCTTTGCCTTGTTCGTTCTGACTAATGCGGATCCAGACGTGACCATATTGACCGCGACCACCAGATTGTTTAATAAACTTACCTTCGGCTTCGACGTTGTCTTTGCGAATGGTTTCGCGGTAGGCAACTTGCGGCTGACCGATGTTAGCTTCGACGTTGAATTCGCGCTTCATGCGGTCGACCAAAATTTCGAGGTGCAACTCACCCATACCAGAAATGATTGTCTGGCCGGTTTCTTCATCGACGCGCACGCGGAAGGTTGGATCTTCTTCGGCAAGTCGTTGGAGCGCCAAACTCATTTTTTCTTGGTCGGCTTTGGTTTTTGGTTCAATCGCAATCGAAACTGGCGGCTCAGGGAAAGTAATGCTTTCCAGCACGATCGGATTTTGTTGGTCGCAGAGTGTGTTACCAGTGGTCGTGCCTTTAAGGCCCACGATGGCGGCGATGTCGCCAGCGCCAACTTCAGTGACGTCATCACGTTTATCGGCGTGAAGTCGCACAATACGGCCGACGCGTTCTTTTTCGCCCGTTGAGCTGTTGTATACATACGAGCCAGCAATAACTTTACCGGAATACACCCGGAAGTACGCCAACTTGCCCACAAATGGGTCAGAGGTAATCTTGAAGGCCAGTGCCGCAAATGGCTGGTTTTCGTCTGGTTTTCGCTCTACCTCATCATCGGTCTTTGGGTGTGTACCCCAAGTAGAACCAACATCGAGCGGGCTTGGGAGGTAATCATTAACCAAATCGAGAACTTTCTCAACAATCACACCACGACCATCGCCGCCTGTAACTGGATAGAATTTACCGGTGAGTGTTGCCGTGCGGATAGCTTGTTTGATTTCGTCAACAGACAGACCGTCTTCACCAACTTCGAAGAATTTTTCCATCATGGCTTCGTCTTCGGTGACGGCGTTTTCGATCAGCAGGCTGCGGTATTTTTTAGCTTTGTCGAGCATG
>CAYQXB010000115.1:0-2391 GCA_964421475.1 uncultured Candidatus Saccharibacteria bacterium | reverse complement strand
CGCTCGACCAATGAATGTTTTGCCGGACTTGTTCTCTCCGGTATCAACGTGGTAAATCGTTCCTGAGAAGGGCAAGGGCTCGACCATATAGCCATGTTCGTGAAACCAGAGAACTCCATCGCGGTGTGCGCCCATAATACGGTGAAGGCGGTCACCAAACCCTTTTATAACTTGCGCTTTGGTCGCCCTCACATCTAAATTAGCCGGCGTTTTATAAACGTTGTACGGAATAATGTGGCACGTGCCGCATGTTCGGTTTAGCTCGCGGATTTGCCGCGCAGCACCCCGAGATCGAGAATACATCCAGCCATCATCAATATACCAACCGGGATGATGAGGATTCTTTTTGGCAAACATCGTGATGTCACGGTGCACAAAATCATCAGCATCAAAAATCATCACAAAATCAGGATTATACGTGCGCGCCGCGATGAGTCCGATACCGATCTTGGCACCTTTGTCTGCTACAAAAGCTTCACGCGGCACAGCTGAACCCTCCGGTGGTGCGGGCGGCTCAAAATCAACCGGTACAAAATGCACCCGAGGCGGGAGCGGAAACGACGGACGCCGATTTCCGACCACAAACACAACATAATCATCATCTGTTTGCGAGGTTATCGAGGCAAGCGACTCGCGAAGCAACAGCTCCACCGTATCATAATTAACAGCGTTCTGCGGATGGCGTAATGTAGTAATAAACGCGAGTGTCACTGGATAAATTGTAAATTATTTGCGGAAACGAACAAGCAGGATGTGGAATATTGTGCGACGAACTGTCTATGGTGTACCTATTTAGCGCAGTGGCATAAAGAAATAGTAGGGTACGTCGTTTTTGGCAGCCCAAGCACGCCACTGTTTGCGCGCTTCGCGGAGTCGGGCGCGATCTTCGGCCGTCGTAAGATCCAGATCTTTGCGAAACGCGTAAGCCTCAGCTATTTTTTGTTTTGCCCGGCGAGCTTTTTCTTTGGAAATCCGACCAAGTTTGACAGCACCTGTAAGCTGGTCGGCAACATTTTTTTCGCTTTGTTTCAACCGATCTTTTTCTTCTTGAGCATCGGGAGCAGCATTTGGCTTGCGGTGTTCGGGCAAGGTACCGTGACTAGTCGGTCGGTCGCTGCGTGATGTTCCCCACAGCAAATAACCGCCGGCGAACCCGGCAAGTAATGCCAGTAGCACTAATAGCCCCTGAGGTTTCATGAGATGTTTCCTGACAGTTTTGACCATTTTTTGGAAGGACGCTTTCATCAGCAGGTATTATACTCCAGACTCAATATCAATTCATGTTTGGCAAGCGATATATGCTTATGCTACACTCGAATTAACAAGTTCTGAGGGGAACATTCCGAAAGGAATAGGGGAGTAGTCATGGTGCATGTGTCGGCTAAGCAATTATACAAAATGGGGGTTCTAGTCTTCGGCGTCCTTGTCCTTGGTTTCGGTATAGCCTTGACGTCAACAGCGCGTGTTCAAGCAGCTGGCGGATCGTTTGGCGATGGCGACGGATCCTCGGAAACTCCGTTTGTGATAGAAGATTGCGCTGATCTGCAGGCCATGTCGAACAATTTGAGCGCATACTATATCATGGGTGATAGTATCAGCTGTTCTGGATTCCCCTGGGTACCAATCGGTATTCATGCCTTACCGTTTACTGGACACCTCGACGGGAACGGCAAGGTTATTTACGACCTCACCATAGATGATACCCAGATCGACATGTACGTCGGTTTGTTCGGTTACATGTTTAATGGAGCGAGTGTTCATAACTTAGGCTTGAACAACATTACGGTCAACGCCCCGAACGCCGACCTCGTCGGGACACTGGCTGGTCGGGTCGGAACCGGCTCATCTGTTAACAACGTGTACGCCACGGGTAGCGTTAATGGCCAAGGCGAAGTTGGCGGTTTGGTTGGCTATCTGGATGACGTTTCTACCATAGAGAATTCGTACGCCATCGTGGATGTCGATGGCATTGGCAATGGCCGGGGCGGTTTGGTTGGCGGAATTGTTTCTGAATCGTTAATCAGCCGGTCCTATGCTGCCGGTACCGTGTATATGGGTGGCAGTCTGATTGGCGGTTTGGTCGGCTACGCGCATGAAGAGACCATTATTGGCAATTCGTTCTGGAATCAATCTGTATCACAAAACACCAGCGCTGGCGGCACAGCAAAATCTACTACAGACTTACAAAACCTGGCAACCTTTACTGACACCGACACGGCCGGACTCAGCGATCCGTGGGACTTCACGAACAATCCGGGTGATGATGAGGCTGATGAAGATATATGGAAGATTGATGCCGGGCGTAACAATGGATTCCCAATGCTCTACTGGCAGCAGCATGAGGACGCTCCTGCGTTCGCGTACGGCGATGGCTCTTCGGAAGACCCGTAT
>CAYQXB010000114.1:0-2438 GCA_964421475.1 uncultured Candidatus Saccharibacteria bacterium | reverse complement strand
AAAAAATATGTAGCAAAGGAGTTAGGATGATTTGTTTTACCCATCACCAGATTACAGCGACTGAGTATAGGGAGGGCGCGTCATGAAAGGCATCATTCTCGCTGGCGGTTCTGGCACACGTCTTTACCCAATTACCAAAGGCATCTCCAAACAACTCATGGCCATTTACGACAAGCCAATGATTTACTATCCCCTTTCGACTTTGATCATGGCAGGGATTCGTGACGTCCTGCTAATTACAACTCCGGAAGATCAGGATCAGTTTAAACGACTTTTGGGGGATGGTTCGGATATCGGAATCAATTTGCAGTATGCCGTGCAGCCTAAACCCGAAGGTTTGGCGCAAGCGTTTATTATTGGCGAGGAATTTATTGGCGACGATAAAGTTGCGCTGGTTTTGGGCGACAACATTTTCTATGGCCATGGTTTCGGCGAAAGCCTATCACACTGCGTTGATCCAGACGGCGGCACCGTGTTTGCCTATCGCGTTTCTGACCCGGAGCGGTACGGTGTCGTAGAGTTTAACGATCGCATGCAAGCTATTTCAATTGAAGAAAAACCAGAACAACCAAAATCAAACTACGCAGTTGTTGGTCTTTATTTCTACAACAACGACGTTATTGAGATTGCAAAAAACATTCAACCCAGCGACCGTGGCGAACTTGAAATCACCAGCGTGAACGATGAATATTTAAAGCGCGGTAAACTCAAAGTCCAAGTTATGGACCGCGGCACCGCGTGGCTCGACACCGGCACGTTCGGTTCAATGAGTGACGCGTCACAATTTGTCGAAGTGGTCGAAAAGCGCACCGGACTCAAAATCGGTTGTATTGAAGAAGCTGCCTACCACCAAGGCTTTATTGACAAAGATCAATTATTAAAGCTAGCTGAACCACTGCAAAAATCTGGCTACGGTACATACCTTCGGAAGATTGTTAACGGCTAAAGTTGTCTGTAGTCATTTTCTTTTTTAAGTGACTTCATAAATTGAGCCCAGTTGTGGCGCTCTTCGAGCAATGCCTGCGCGCGTTTAACACCTCGCAAAGCTTGAGAATATTTTGTTATGATCGTCCGCATTGCTGCGATATAAGCTTCTGCATCCTGATAGTCATCGACCAAATAGCCGGTTTTTTTATCCGTGATGAATTCGGGTATACCGCCGACAGCCGGAGCAATTATCGGCAAACCACCAGCTGTCGCTTCGAGCATTACGTTTGGCATCCCTTCCCATTCTGATGTCATCAGAAACACATCATAATCCTGCAGTGGCAAACTTTCCAAACCCTCGAATGGACCGTGGTACATAATATTTGAATCTGGTTTTTTGACTGCACGAAGATACTTGTTACTGCCCAGTAGCGCACTGCCGTAGGCATGAAACTCAATAGGCAGTTTTAGGCGCTGTGCCTCTTTGCTTATTTTTATAAGTATGTCTGGGCGCTTTTGTTTATCAAATCGCCCTGCCCACAAAATGCGCAGTGGGCGTCGCGCTGTAAATTTGGTCGGTATTTTATTAGTTTGTTTTTTCAAGCGACCTGGAAACGGCTGGTAGTGGACACTGAATTTTTCTTCCGGATAAGCATAGAGCGTGCGTAACTCATTCACGACATTTTGGTTGTCAGCAAATACCTTTGAAATGTAATCAATGCTGTCGTCAAGATAATCAACAACATAATGAACCTTTTGGCCCTCGTCAGTATGATCCAAGCAAAAGATAAGTAAAAATAATTTTGAAACGGTACTAAGCGCTTGACCGTGTTCGGCTAAGACACGATATCCGATCGGCGAGTTAATAACGTGAATCTTTTTGGGGGCCAACTGCAATAATATATTTCCGATCAGTAACGTTTGTTGCGAAGCAGAAATGGTATAAATACGCTGATCAAGCTGAACAAAGCGCACGCTTTTTGGCAAGAACTTTTTCCATGGTGAATCCGCGCCAGTTGTAGCCAGCACTGTAATTTTTGCTTTCGGATGAAGTTCTAGAATACCGCGCACGTAATTCAAGACTTCTAGATCTGCTCCACCTTTTTGTAACCACGGAACCATTATTAAGTAATCGTTATTTGATTCGATGCTCCGTGCGATATCCCAATATAGATGTGTCATTATATTCGCGGTTACTTTGTGTTCTGGCATATGCTCCAGTGCAAGTTTAGCCGGGAACAACCCTGGTTCAAGTTCGTGCACCGCACGCCACTCTTCGAGCAGCCATTTGGGGATATCACGTTTTACTTTTTTGGGCGGTGGCAGCGCAGCTGGTGGTTCGCTGACAATATTAAAGCGTGGGGCCTTAACGAGTTCCTGTAACACGGGATACAGATCTTGTTCGAAGCGTTGCGTTCTGGGATGAATACGTGTCAGTGGCCTAAAAAGTCCTAGGTACGCGGATCTTCCGCTCTTACGTGAAACCCAAAGTACAGCTGAAAGTATCGGCT
>CAYQXB010000113.1:0-2440 GCA_964421475.1 uncultured Candidatus Saccharibacteria bacterium | reverse complement strand
CGCGTTCGCTGACGTCGTTGCCCAAGGTATATCCCAAGATGCACGACAGCGCGTTTTCTTCAGTCAGGTTTTTCGCGGTCTTGCCGACCACGGCCACCAGTTCGCCCTCGAACTGCACCATGTCGCTTGCATCGGCGGGAAGGACAATCGCCTCGTCGGTCGCCGCCAGTGCGTTCGGCGACCGGTAGCCGACATCGGCCTTCTCCGGATACTTGGGCGCAATGCCCTTGCGCTTCGCACCCCACTCAATGTGTGCAGCGTAGTTCAGGCCGGCGCAGTAGAAGTTGCGCGGCTCGCAGGGGATCAGGGTTTTGAGTGAGGACAGCAGGTAGGCGTTGGTCATGGGTTTGTAGCTGCTGAAGGGGGAGCCGTCGAGTTCGATAACCTGGTCACCTTCGACGAGACCGAAGAAAGTGCGGGATTGGTGCTGGAAACGACCGAATTTCATAATTCACTCATCTAAAATTTATCGTATTTAAATCGACAGCGAGACTAAATAAAAAAGCCGGCATTAGACCGGCTTTTTTAAAAATTTTATTATCACTCAGTATTTTTTGAAGAATGATGATTGGAGTTTAGTGACGTTGCCGAAGAATCTCTAACCACACGATCATAATTCGCCTGCCCTTCTAGCTTTACCGCTTCTTTTCGCGAAGCAGGCCACGTATTCATCTCCCGCTGCGCATCTCTAACTTGCTCTTGAAAATCCTTCTCCTTTGTCATAACAATCTCCTCATCTATCGTCCCCTAACGACAAATCATGATTAATACCTAACTGCTTCATCATTCCAGAAACCACTTCAGAAACTACCGCTGTTTCAATATCCCGATAAGTATTAATAAATCGACTAATTCGCGGCTTGGGCCCCCGCTTCTTCCAATCAATTGCCTTACCTCTTTCATCCTTTCTATTTTCCACAAACTCAAACAGCCGGAGATACTGCCTGGGAGCGACTCCAACAAACGGCTCAAAATTTACCTTACCTTTGACGTAACTTGTTTGATCAACGCATATAGAATCCGAATACAATTCACGCGCCTTACTTTTCGGATACGGCTCAATATATACAACCCGGTCGATGCCTGCAGCAATTATGTGTCGTGTACACATATGGCACGGGAAAGTCGTACTATACAAGGTAGCATCACGGACAGGTACCCCCCTACGTGCCGCATCCATAAGTGCAGCCATTTCAGCGTGTACACTTCTTCCAAATTCCAATAAACTTAGAATTTGCGTTTTGGCAACAACATTTGAATCTTTGCCATAAAGAAGTGCCTGCACAAGATCTTTTACGCTCCGCCTTTGATGACGGTCTGCCAGCCAGTTAGCATCTTTAAATCGACCTAATAGTTCAGCCAAGATTTGCTCTCTTTGCTCAACTGTTGCGTCGTATCCTCGCTGAAAATCCCGGTGATCTTCATCGGCACCTGACCAGTAAAGTCCCCCGCCCGCTTTTGGCACATCGTTACAACCAACAGCAATAATATCTCCATCTTTAGTTGCGATTACAGCCCCCACCTGTCGCCCAAGATCAGCCGAACGGATCGCCGCAGATCGTGCATGGTACATACCGTATTCATCGACAGTAGGGGTATGAAACGGATGCCCAAAATTTAATTCGATAAATCGCTTGGTTTCCTCTACTTTTTTCTTTGATCTGCCATCTACAAAAAAATCTGCTTCTGGAAATGCCTCTCTTACATCTTGCCCAAGCTTCCTACCAACCTCCTCTTCGTCTCGCTCAACTAAGCTCTCGGCATCAGACCGAGCTCCTGTCGCATTTATATGCGTTGACTGCGCTATTCTGCTGGCCAAAGCATTAACTCGGACATGTCGCGGCGAATATATTGAAATTGCCTGAAAACCCTGCCCATAAACATTACGCAATGTGACAATTTCCCCAGGGTGCTTCAATGAATCAAGAATGTAAGCTATTTTTTCAGGCTTATTTTCAAACTCCTGCTCTCTAACCCTCTTGATTTCTGCAATCCCAAGAAGCGCAACCGCATCACCACGCTTAGTTACTTCACGGATTCTTGTCCCATCATCCATTAGTTTTTTAATTCGCTCGCCCTCTCCAGACCCATCATACGAGCAGCCCAAAAACTTCTCGATCTGTTTACTCAACCGAATATGACGAACTGTGTATTCGAGTGTTGTCAATTCTTTTGTCAATACGTCTATGACTGCGGTTCTGTCTGCGCCCGCAGGACCAATAAGTCCAAATACGAGTTCGGGAAATTTCGCTGGAACAAGAGGAGTAAAGACTGGCACCGGTTCCGTTTTTGAAGATTTAGCTATTTTCTTTTTTTGCTCTTTCTTTATCTTTTTTTTCATTTAGCGCCCCCATGAAACGACTTATTGAATTACCAATTTTTAGTTATATAGATCAAGAAAACTAAGTGGGTGTGCGATACAAAGTTAACACGGTCTCGG
>CAYQXB010000112.1:0-2457 GCA_964421475.1 uncultured Candidatus Saccharibacteria bacterium | reverse complement strand
CAAAAGGATTTGTTGTCATGAAGATTAGTATATCACTAGAGGGTGATATACAGACCGATTGGGGCCCAGAAGCCGATAAGGGCGGCAACGAGCAAAACGGCGTATTCGATTTTGCGGTCAATCTTAAACCGTTCGTGGGTCGTAAGCAATAATCCAATTAAGAATCCGACCGGCACAGGAATCTGCGCGCCGCCTTTGCTTACTTTGATCCAGAGTGAGCCAAGAATCAGATACAAGACCATTTTTAAGAAGTATGCACTGTCAGATTCTTGCAGTCGAGAACGTTTTTGTTTTTTCTTTGCAGTAGCCATAAGCGGTATTATAGCAGCTACAAAAAACTATTGAATCAAACCGTGCTTAATAATGTCTGGCTTTGCCTTTGGGAACATGCTGTGCAGCGGATCGGGCAAATCATCCAAGCCAAACCAGCCGATCTCGTCAATCTTATCTGGTTCGCCAATAACAACTGTGTCGGGATCGACCAGGACGGCGTGCGTCACTGCAATCCAGTGCGTTTTTTGGCCGTCGTGTTCGCGGTGCGCTTCGTACGTTGTAATGTAGGTTATCTCGAGTGCGTCTGCGCCAAATTCTTCTTTGAGTTCACGACGCACGGCAGCCTCGAGCGTTTCGCCAAATTCTACAGCACCGCCGCCAACATCCCAACGACCGTGTTCGTCGCGGGCGTTCTTGCCGCGTTTATGCAGGAGAATCTTGCCCTTGCCGTCATGGATAACAAACGGTGCGCACACGCCGATGTGGTCGAATCCTCGACGCAAATCGATAGCCGCATGTGTAGATTTAATACTCATGTGGTTATTGTACCAAAAGTACTTACGGTGCAGTGAACTTCATGCGTACGAGAGAGCAAGAATTATCTTCCTTCAGGAATTTCTGTCAGCGCTCGGGCACGAATTCGCTGCGCCCATTCAATAGCCTCTTTTGTTGGGGGTAATGCTAATGGGGTTGGGGGTTTTACACTAATTTTTGTTGTTTCTTCGGTGGTGCCGTCCGCATAGGTTACTTGTAGAATATGAAGTATACCGTATTGATCGGGAGCAAGAAATTCTAAATCTTCAAAGTACTCACTTGTTGAAGGGTAACTTCCGAGCCCGTCACAACCGTCCCAGAAACCAGGAAACACCGTGCTATTTGCATTTTCGTCAGGATAATATCGAAAGTCAGCATAATCAGAGTCTACGCTAGTAATCATGCAGGGCGCCTGCAATTTTGTTTCGATGTGTTCAGGTGTTCTATTATCGCTCATCACCCCTCCTATTAAAAAACCGCCTTTTTTGGGCGGTTTTGATGTTACATTTTAATTTCGGCGTCACAACCAGCTGGCAAGCTCAGGTTCATAAGGCTGTCGATGGTCTTTGGCGTTGGCTCCAAAACGTCGATAAGGCGTTTGTGGACACGCATTTCAAATTGTTCGCGACCTTTTTTGAACACGTGCGGACTTTTGACAACAGTGTACGTTGTGCGACGAGTTGGTAGTGGAATCGGGCCAGCGATGGTCGCACCCGTTCGGATCGCCGTATCCACAATCTGCTTGGCAGACTGGTCAATTACTTTGTGATCATACGCTTTGAGGCGAATACGAATTCGCTGTGAAGTTGATGCCGTTGCCTTCTCTTTTGATGAGACGGCTGGTTTTTTATCAGTTTTTTTATCTGACTTTTGTGATTCTGCCATACGTGCTCCTTTCCGAGCACTAGTTATCTGTTTTCCGTATTCAGTACTGTTTCCTGATTACTGACTACTGATTCCTAGCTTGTGATGTAACATCTTCCGGTTGCTACTAAGGAACAATCCAGACGACTTTTAGTCATCACGATTAGTTTGTAACCAAATTTTACAACAAAACTATGCGGATGGCAATTTAATATTCTCTTGTTTTGCAATTGCCAGAATATCCTTGTAGGCAGTAATGACTTTTTGCTCTAAATCATACTTTTCAAAATGCGCAACTCGCCTCGTCAACTTCTGTAGTTCTGTAATCATGCCGTAGATATCTTTTATGTCATCTTCAAGAGCTTTAATGCTTCCATCGAGGCTATCAAAACGAGGCTCTACATCTACGCTTATTATAGATTTCATTTCCTCGCGAACAATGAGACGAATTTGTTTCTTGTCAGTTTCGGTTAAACTCATAGTTTTTATTATACCCCATATTTTTTTAGTAAATTTTAGAGAGCCCGTTTCTCGGACTCTCTTTTCAGCAGCCACTATACACTTCTCGCAAACCAAATTCAGCTGGATGTCGGGGTTTTTCAGGAGTGCCATGCAGAGATAATAACCGAGCACGAAAAAAGAGCTGCACAAACGGTACTGCTCTTTTTTCTGACGTAGGTTTTAGCCTGCAGGGCGCCCTGACCCCAAAGAAATGGGAAGTGGGCGAAATCCTTATTTAGTGATCTTGGTTACCACACCGGCACCAACGGTTCGGCCACCTTCACG
>CAYQXB010000111.1:0-2462 GCA_964421475.1 uncultured Candidatus Saccharibacteria bacterium | reverse complement strand
CAAAATCTTTGCTCGAAGTTGCTGATAAATCTGGGCAGCTGGGTTGGATCGCTGCAAAACCATCAATTATTATTGATCATCACGACGTCGAAAACACCGTTGATTTTGCGAATGCCGTGCTCAATGATACCGCCGCCGTTTCGACTGGCGAAGTTATTTATGAACTCGTGACCAAAAACAATTGGCACATGAGCGAAAATGCTATGAACATGATCGCCGTGTCGATTTTGTCAGGCAGTCTTGGGCTGATGACCGAGGCCACAACCGCCCGCAGCATCAGAATCATCTCAGAATTGGTTGAAAAGGGTGTCAAACTAGCCGAAATCGATGCCGCACGGCGCGAACTGATGCGCAAAAGCGTTGAACTCACGCGCTACAAAGGCGAGCTTTTACAGCGAGTCGAGTATCACGATAACGACCGCGTCGCGACCATTACAATTCCGTGGGCAGAAATCGAAAAGTACTCCCACGCCTACAATCCATCAATTTTAGTACTCGACGACATGCGCTTAACCGAAAATGTTGCCATTGCTATTGCGTTTAAGGAATATCGCGACAAAAAAGTAACCGCCAAAATTCGCGCCAACTTTGGAAAACCAATTGCCAACAAACTTGCCGAGCATTTCGGCGGCGGCGGACATCCGTACGCCAGCGGTTTTAAAGTTCAGGATGGTCGCCCATTGAGTGAAATAAAATCAGAGTGTATTGAGTTTGCATCTGAACTACTCAACAAACTTGAACAGGACTAAACGATGAAACTCTTTAATACTCGAACGCACAAAGTAGATAATCTTGAGCCAATCAATCCGCCGAAAGTGACCTTTTACAGCTGTGGTCCAACCGTTTACGACACGCCGCACATTGGCAACTGGTACACGTTTATTCGCTACGATTTGTTGTATCGCACGCTCAACGCAAATAAGTATGATGTTAACTGGGTGATGAATATTACCGATGTTGGGCATTTGGTCAGCGATGCTGATGAGGGCGAAGACAAGCTCGAAAAAGGCGCCAAGCGCGAAGGCATCACCGCGTGGGATGTGGCCAAAAAATACACAGAGTATTTTGAAAAGGGTCTGCAGCGGCTCAATATCAATCAGCCTTCGCAGCTACCCAAAGCCACTGATCATATTCAGGAGCAAATCGAACTCATTCAAACGTTAGAAAAAAACGGCCACACCTACGTCATTGACGATGGAGTGTACTTTGACACTGCAACATTTGGCGACTACGGCAAAATGGCTCAACTTGACATTGCGCACCTTAAAGAAGGTGCACGCGTCGAAGCCAACCAGCAAAAAAAGAACCCGACCGATTTTGCACTCTGGAAGTTTTCGCCAAAAAATGAAGACAATAACGAGAAGCGCGACATGGAATGGGAATCACCGTGGGGACCAAATAGTGGCAAGGGTTTTCCGGGCTGGCATTTGGAGTGTTCAGCGATGGCCATGAAATACCTCGGCGAAACGCTGGATATTCACGCCGGTGGTATTGATCATATTCCGGTGCATCACACCAACGAAATCGCGCAGTCTGAGGGTGCAACTGGCAAACCATTTGCCAACATTTGGGTGCATATGAATTTTATTTTAGTTGATGGCAAAAAGATGAGTAAATCGGCTGGCACATTCATTACATTGGAAGACATTGAGAAGAAGGGTTTTGACCTGATGGCTTTTCGCCTCATGGTTTTGCAATCGCACTATCGAACTGAAGCCCACTTTAGTTGGGATAACCTGGCAGCAGCGCAGAACCGTCTCAACCACTGGCAAGACACTGCCGATCTGCGCTGGCAGGTTGAACAATCGGGTACGATTGATACCGACGTGCTTATTAAAACTCTCGGTGACGATTTAGATACGCCAAAACTACTATCATTGATTGATGGCTATTTTGACCAGTTGGAAGACAACGCCTCTTACCCCGATATTCGAAGTTTGCGGCTCATTGAAAGCCTGACCGGGATCAACCTACAACAAGAAGATATCAGCATGGAGATTAAACAAACCCTGCAAGATCGACAAAAAGCTCGAGACAACAAAGACTTCACTCTGTCTGATGAACTTCGAGATAAACTCAAAAAGCAGGGAATTGAAGTCGACGACACCAAGTTTGGCCAGCGTTGGTCAAGAATTCGTTAAACGATTACTTGAGCGCTTCTTTGATTTTGGATTTTTGATCGTACAGCTCGATAAACAAAATACGCAGGCATCCAGCAACCGGAATAGCAATCAGCGCACCAAGGAAGCCGGCAACGCTCACACCAATTAACGCAGCGATGAACACGATCAGCGGCGTTAGCTCGTTGTACTTTGACTGAATGTATGGCTGCAGGGTGGCGTTTTCAATTTGTTGATACAGCAGGAAGAAAATCGCCATGGTAAGCGCCATCGGGAACGATACAAACAAGCAAATAATAACCACCACAATGAGATACCTTTATGGAAATCGTGAAACCTTCT
>CAYQXB010000110.1:0-2507 GCA_964421475.1 uncultured Candidatus Saccharibacteria bacterium | reverse complement strand
GGCAACGATTGCAAAATCCGGTAATCATCCTGGATGTTTCCGTCGTCGTCAACGGGCACATTATAATCCGCGCGGAGCAGTACTGTCTTGCCGGCAAGCTTGCTGTCGCGAATTGTTTTTTTATGAAAGCCCCCTCCAGCCACCAAAATCCTCCTAGATTACTCGCACTTTAATCGTATCAGTTGTACCAACAACCCCTGGGTAACGACCAGAAACCGTAATAACCATATCGCCCGTGCTCAAAACTTTTTGCGTTTTTAGCCAGTCGGTGAGTTTGGTTGCAGCAAATTTATTAACCGGGCGAGTGTAGCTTTTGGTGCTATGCACAATTGCCAGCTGATTTGTTACTCGATCGTCAGAAGTTACAGCGATGAGCGGCACGCCCGGACGAAGTGCCGCAATCTGCTGCACCGTAGCGCCGGATTTTGTTTCGGCAACAATCGCCTGAGCTTTCATTGTTTTTGCCAATCCTACAATTGCGAGCGAGATCGCACTTTGCTTGGTATGCTCTTCGTTATCGGGGAATTCCACTTTAAGAACACCGTTATTTTGCGTATACATAATCACCCGCTTCATAACTTCAACGGCTTCGATCGGATATTTTCCGTTGGCGGTTTCGTCGCTGAGCATCACGCAATCAGCACCGACAATCACCGCCGTTGCGACGTCGGACACTTCGGCACGAGTCGGTTCTGGCGTTTCGGTCATACTAGCCAGCATTTGCGTCGCAACAATGGTGGTTTTTTTGTACTTCATGCCCAGACCCACGATTCGGCGCTGGACAATCGGCACTGATTCGGGCAGTGTTTCGATCGCTAAATCGCCCCGAGCAATCATCACCGCGTCGGTCGTTTGCATTATTTCTTCGATGTTTTCAACTGCGGCGCCGGTTTCTACCTTGGCGATTATTTTCGCCGTGCTGCCAAGATTTTTGAGTATGGTACGCAACCGATCGACATCTGACGCTGACTGCACAAAACTAAGCGCCACGTAATCAATATCCTGCGTTGAACCATACGTGACATCAGCTTTATCCTTGGTCGTAATAATATCGCCCTGCAGATCAGTATCCGGCAGATTCACGCCTTTGCGTTTAATCAAAATACCGGCGTTTTCAGCTCGTGCGTGGACAATTCCGTCTGCAATACTCGTCACGACCGTTCGGATTTTACCGTCGTACAAATAGAGTCGTTCACCACGTTTGACCTTTTTGCTGATGTCATACTGCAACGGCAACATACCGGATCGCTCAAAATCGGCCTGATATTTAAACTGCAGATCCTGCCCAGCGCGCACATTAAATACACCGTCAAAATCCCCCAGGCGCATTTTTGGTCCCTGCAAATCCTGAATAATTGCGACTGGTTTTCCAAGAGTGTTGGCGGCTTTGCGAATCCATTTAATCTGACGAGTCCGTTCCTCGTGAGTTCCATGACTAAAGTTCAAGCGAATCCCGTTGGCACCCGACTTGATGATTGTTTCGATCATATCGTAGCTGTCCGTCGCCGGTCCAACAGTGGCGATAATCTTGGTCTGCTTAAACTGGTTCAATGGCACTCGCGGCGCCTTAGTAGTACTACCCATACAATCCCCTATTTTACTTGCTTATGGTTATTGGTTACAAGCCGAACTTGGTATTTTTATTTTAGTTACGATTCTTTACAAGCAAGCAATAAAAAGCACTGGAACTATGATAAACTATAAAGCTGACCATGACGCATCATTATCGAAAAACGCTCAAGTTGTATAAAAAACGTCTCAACAAAGATGTTTGCCCGTTCTGCCAAGAGGCAGTCGTCGCAGAGGCGCTGTACGAAAACGACTATCTATACATTGTGCCGAATCTGACAAAATACGATTTGTGGGAACTGCACGATGTGACTGACCACCTGTTGGTGGTGCCCAAAAAGCATCACAAATCTTTGGAGACATTTACGCGGGAGGAGCGTTTGGCGCTCGTTGATGCGCTGGCAAGGTACGAGCACGAGGGCTACAGTGTCTACGCCCGCGGCAAAGGGTTCGTCCGCCGCTCAGTCGAACACCAACATACGCACCTCATCAAAACTTCAAACAAAGAACCGCGATTTGCACTAATGCTCACCAAGCCGTACGTGCTGTTCAAAAAATAGCCGTGTCGTTGGTTTAGGGATTGGTTCGAAGATTGGTTTGGGGCTGGCAATTTTATCTCTGTTATGGTATGATTTTTGAGTTGTTTTGGCAGCCCAAAATAGCCGTGCAATTCGAACTGTAGCCTCATCTCTTCGAGATGCAGCCCACTCGCCCAGAGAAAGGTGATAGCCGGCCCATATGCTTCGCATATGAACCCAAATTTCTCGGGATCAGAGAGTTTGGCCTCATCTCTTCGAGATGCAGCCCACTCGCCCAGAGAAAGGTGATAGCCGGCCCATATGCTTCGCATATGAACCCAAATTTCTCGGGATCAGAGAGTTTGGCCTCATCTCTTCGAGATGCAGCCCACTCGCCCAGAGAAAGGTGATAGCCGGCCC
>CAYQXB010000109.1:0-2521 GCA_964421475.1 uncultured Candidatus Saccharibacteria bacterium | reverse complement strand
GGGATTTCAGCGCAACCAATATTGCACTACGCCGATTAGCCTGGGAGGTTATGGACGGTTTTGACGACGCATTCGCTGCCGGCGGTGAAGATGGTGACCTGGCCAAGCGCTTATTGCGTGCCGGTGGTTTGATCGCGCAGGATCCAGCGCTATCTGCCCATCATTCGCACGGACTGGGATTAATCAATACAATACAACAACTGCGTCACTGGAATCAGATTGGCGAGCCACTTGATTTCGACTATGATGCAATTCTACATCGCCGACCAGACATGCGTCGACGCGATACTAAACTAGATCTTTCCTAATTATTCTCTCTAGCTTCAATGCGGCGGATGGCTTCTTTGCCGGCTTCCCACACGCTTGGGTCGTTGGCTTTGACTTTGCGCCAGTACCACCATTCGGTGCCCCAAATATCAATGGTGCGCATGCCGGTGCCGACGGCGTATTCGAGTCTTCCTGGTAGTCGTTTGGCGTCGAAGGATTTATTTTGCTCCTCGATGCTCGCCTCTTTGAGGCCCATTGGCGGCCACGGCTCGGCTTGGAGCTCGTGCAAAATTGTATTTCGGCCAGTTGTAAGTTCGGTGCCGCCAGTCAAAAATGCGTAATACCAGGCCGGCAACGGATACTCAAAGTAGCGTTTGGTGACGGTTTTGTCCCAGACGCGCTTATAGACGGCTGCACCAACGATGTCAGCTCGCGGTTCGCCCACTGGCCAGCTTGGAGTAGCGTTGTTGCTGCGCGTAACGATGATTGGTCGCGTCGGGTCAAGTTTTTTAACTACATCGAACTCCGCAATCAAGCGGTCACGACTGAAGTCTGGGCATTCGCCAAAGACCTCAAGCAAAAATTCATTCTCCAGCTGATAACTTTCCAGCGCCGGGCTGTCTTTGTACCGATTCACCACGACTGTTATGTATTCATTCAATTCTTTTTGCCACTTGCCGTCAGGCATGTTGTGCGCCCATTTTGGCATATGACACTCCGGCCAACGGGGTTGTCGCAGTCCGATGGCCAACGAAATAGTGCCCCCGGCATCCTCAATCTTTTTAAATTGCCAATCAAGGTCCGAAAAATCGTACTTGTCTTTCTTTGGTTCGTGGCTGCTCCAATAACTGACCAGCCGATATCGCTTGATGCCAAGGTCGTTAATCATCGCGTCAAGTGTGTCTTTGGCGTCAAGGTCAAGATACCGGGCGTACCGCGCGATAAACGTTGTGCCAAACTCCAGTGGCTCATCAGCGTGTTTGTGAATATACCACTGAGCAACGCCGTGCATGATGAGCAATGCAACGGCGATAAGACCAATCACGCCGTACAAAATTTTTTGCCACAATTTGCGCGGCTGTAACCGATCCAGTACTTGGCGGAGTCGTATCTGTTGAGTCGATTTTCGGCGACGATGTGATTTCTTATTGGTGCCCATTTTTGTTATTATTCTAACGAAGTGAAACACAAAACACTAGCTTTATCTGTCGTTATCCCTGTATATAACGAAGAAGAAAACATCGGCGCCTGTCTGGATGCTATCGCTGCGCAGTCCGAAATGCCCGATGAAGTGATCGTTGTTGATAATAATTCCACGGACGGCAGCGTCGAGATTATCAAACGATATCCGTTCGTGACGCTGCTTCACGAAAAGCGCCAAGGGCTTCGTTTTACCCGAGACACCGGTATGAAAAAAGCTACGAGCGATCTGTTGGGGCGTATTGACGCCGATAGTGTGCTCTCGCCAAACTGGGTCGAAACCGCAAAGCGGATTTTTACTGATGACCCGACGGCCAGTGCCGCGTCTGGCCCTTGCTACTATCACGATATGCCGGCAAAAAAATTGGGATTGGCGCTTGATAATTCGGTCCGCAGGGCTTTATTCCGATTTGATGAGCCAATGTTGTTCGGCAGCAATATGGTGCTCCGCCGCGCGGTATGGCAGGACATCGTCGGTAAATTATGCACCGAGGGCGAGTTTTTTGAAGATCATGATATTACGATTCATCTTAGAGAAGAAGGCTACAAAATTGTCTACGATACTGATTTATTTGTGGGTGTTTCGGCACGCCGATTAGACGACGACCCAAAAACATTCAAAGACGGTATGAGCTTGCACACCAAAACATTTGAAATGCACGGTCTCAAGAGTCCAGCGGCGTCTGCCGGTAAATACGTGTACCTGACTGTCTATCCGCCGATGAAACTGCTGCGCAAAGCGTATGACGCCGACACGAATCGCTTATCATTTAAAAAAGCCCTTAACAAAGACACCACCCCTCGCCCCAACGCAAACACGTAAGAGAGCTAGAAATTAGAAACTAGGAACTAGGAAGGAGGAATTAAGAAGGAATAGAATAGTCCATTTCCCCGTCATCCTGAATCTCCACCGTCATCCTGAATTTACTTCAAATGTTGTTTGGAGGGGCAAGCCCCTCCTTCATATTTGACGTATTACGTCACGAGGCTTCAGCCGAGCTTTAGGGGGAGGAGATATTATTTTGAATTTACTTCAAAATGGTATCGGAGGGGC
>CAYQXB010000108.1:0-2533 GCA_964421475.1 uncultured Candidatus Saccharibacteria bacterium | reverse complement strand
GTTCGGATACTGCCAACCAGGGCTCCAGCATTTCTTCGACGTCCGGAAAAATCACCGTTTATCAACCAGCCCGAAACGCCGTGCTTAAAAATGGGGCAACGCTCAGCGGTACCGCCAAGGTAAGCACCGTGAGTTACCGACTGATCGACGACAAAGTTGGTGTTATTGGTACCGGCTCGCTTAAAGTATCGGGCGGAAAATTCTCAGGCACATTTAGCTTTAGCTCAAACGGCACTGAAGGCCGTCTGGACATCTTTAACCAGTTGAGTGACGGGCGCGAAGTCGACGTTGTTGAAATTCCTGTGAGGTTTAAATAATGTCGCTGGGTACGCTGCTACGAAACAAATTGTTTCTTGGCTTGCTGGTGTTCGGAGCAGTGCTTGCAGTCGGCACCCTGCGCGCGACGCCAGCGGCAGCCTACAGTGGCGGTCGTTTAATTGACAATGCCGTATTCCGCGATTCAAGTAGTATGACGGCAAACCAGATTCAAAGTTTTTTGGAATCAAAAAACAGTGGCCTGAAAAGCAAAACCTATGAACTTGAATGCTATGGCGCCAATAGTCAGGAGCGTAAATTATACAAACAAGCCGGCGCAAAATGTAGCGGCAAGATTAAAGCGTCCAGTATCATTTATTATGCCGCCAAGATTTACGGTGTTAATCCGCGCGTTGTTTTAGCAACGCTGCAAAAAGAACAAAGTTTAATTACCACCACCAACCCGACGAAGTGGCAGCTCAGCCAAGCGATGGGGTACGGTTGTCCAACCACGGGCAGTTGTGACAGCGAATCAAATTTTGCGTATCAAATTGACAGTGGTACGTGGGTGCTCCGGTACCATTACGAACGCGCAAACAAAAATAATACCTGGTGGCGACCAAGTGACGGTTGGACGTGCGGAACCAAAAAGAATTTTTACACGCCAAACTTGTATCCACGACAAAACGTCACCTTCAAAGACGGAAACGGTGTATCGTATCGAACGCACTACATCGACAATGCCGCAACGTCAGCATTCTATTGCTACACACCACACGCCTACAATAATCCAAACGGACTGTATGGTCTGCCGAAATACGGCACCAAAGGTCAGTACTACACGGGCAGCTACAATTTTGTAAGTTCGTTTGAAAAGTGGTTTGGCTCAACGCTTGGCGGAGTACAGCTGATTCGCTCAGAAGGGAGCAGTACAGTTTACCTTGTGCATTCAGACAGTAAAATTCGGGTAGCCAATGATGACGCCTTCAACGCTTGGGGTTTTGGTGACTATCCACTCAGTACCCTTGGTTCTGAGGCACTGGCTTCATACTCAACTAAACCAGAGGTGCTTGGCAGGCTAGCTATACCCGCAACGGGCAAATATGTTTACTTTGTCGATTCGAAGCAAAGGCACAAAGTTCATTCCTCACAAATTGCCACTGCTTGGGGCTTAAATACCTCTAATGTGCCGAAAGTTGGTAGCACTACAACAAACACGCTTAAAAAGTACGAGTCATTGACATACTTAGCCAGAAAAGGTACCGGTCCGGCTACATACTTAATAGAAAATGGCCGTAAACTACCGATTGCCAGCCTGAGCGCTTTCTATATGATACAAGGCAGTGATCAGTCGCCAAAAGTTCGATCTTTTTCTGACACGACTATGAATAGTTTAGAGACTGGCCCACTGATAGGCTATAGTTTTAAAGTTGGTTCGCAGTGGTATGTGTTCGACAAAGCAAAGCTTCGCAAAGTAAACAGCGAGTACGTATCTCGACTCAACCTAACAGGGCCGACGCTGTCTTCAAACATCCTTAAGTTCTTCCCGCTTACCAGCATGGAACTCAAGGACGTCTTCCGATACGGCAAGAAATACTATCGAATCAAGCCAAGTGGCGCATTAGAATCAACCACCAGTCAAACCACCGCCGCAACATGGAAAGCTCGTTCGGCACCAATTTTAGGCTACCGATTATTTAACGAAATTCGGTAGTTTATCAAAGCATTATGTAGCGTCTGTAGCGTTGGGATTTATCTCAATGTGACTGTTAACGATTGTATAATTCTTGTTGAAAAATGGATCGCTCGCGAACATATCATCACCCCATTTTTTGGCCATGCGACGATGTTCGTCTTTGAACGATTCAATATCTCGATTACTCTTCTCTACCCGACCAACCGACACTGACTCGTGATGATATAGCTGGACGTAGGAAACATAGACGTTATACAATCCTTTAGCGCGAAGCTTCAGGCAAAAATCAACATCGTTAAATGCAATCTTGAAGCTTTCATCAAACCCCTTCACCGCGTTAAATTTATCTGCCGAAACCATGAGACAAGCAGCAGTCACGGCAGAACTATCGCGAACAGCTTCGGTAAACATTATTTTGTATTGGTCTTGCAAACGATTATCCCAGCCACCAAAAATGTGTCCGGCTATCGCTGGCGTGTCAGGAAATCCACCATCGCCAAGAACAATACCGGCGTGCTGGATATGATCATTTGGATACAGCAACTTGCAGCCCACGGCACCAACGTGTTTTTGCTGTGCTTG
>CAYQXB010000107.1:0-2555 GCA_964421475.1 uncultured Candidatus Saccharibacteria bacterium | reverse complement strand
CAAATTCAGGACAAGCAGATTAACAAAGAACTTCTGCCAATTCCTGAGCTGTACACCATGAAAGTTATCCCGGTTGCAGTTGATAAGGGGAGTATTTCGTTTGGCATTACAAATACGACGTCACAGCAAACAATGACCACCCTGCGCAATGAGTTCTTGGATCAGCGTGTGACGTTTTCGTTGATTTCGGACGCCGGCTTCCGCGAATACATGAAACTCTACGATCCGCCAAAACAGGTTGTTTACCAGGATATTGAGCTGACCAACGCCGGAACCGACGACTTGATTGCAAATGTGTCGAGGACGCTGGAACAAGTGCGGGCCACTGATATGCTGGCGTATTTGGTGCAGCAAGCACATAAACTAAAAGCGTCGGATATTCATATCGAAAACCAGCGCGAAGATGTGCGGATTCGATTTCGTATTGACGGCGTACTGCATCCGATTGCCCGCATTTCTCACGAAAAAAATCGCATGCTCATTTCGGCTATTGCCAGCGCTGGCAATGTTTCGACCAGCGATCCGGATTCACAGCAAGGCCATATCGCGCAAAATGTGCGAATGGCAGATGGTTCTGAGGTCAGTGTGAACTTACGCCTCGAAACCGTACCGGCGATCAACGGTATGGATATCGTCATGCGTTTGTTCAATTTGAGTCAAGATATGTATTCGTTAGATAAATTGGGTCTGGAGCCAGGTGAGCGCAAAATTCTAGACGCAATTATTGCTAAGCCAACTGGGCTCGTTCTGGCTGTTGGTCCGACGGGTTCGGGCAAGACGACGACGTTGTATTCGATTTTGAATTCGCTCAATAACGACGAGCGCAAAATTATTACTATTGAAGATCCAGTCGAATACCAGTTTGCCGGCATTACGCAGATTTCGGTCACCAGTAAAATTGGCGATCAGACCACTCAGACAAACTTTGCCAATAAATTGCGCGCTGTGCTGCGCCTTGACCCAGATATTGTGATGGTCGGCGAGATTCGCGATCTGGATACTGCCAAGACGGCATTGCAGGCATCACTCACCGGGCATTTAGTGCTTTCGACTTTTCACGCCGGTTCGGCTGCGGCGGCGTTGACGCGCTTGATGGACGTTATCGGCGAAAACCCATTATTCGTATCTGCTATTCGTCTGGTCATGGCGCAGCGTCTCGTTCGCCGGCTCGATGATCAAAGTAAACAAGCGTATACGCCGTCTGCCGAAGAACTGGCGCATATTCAGAAAGTTATCGATACACTGCCCGAAGGCATTGAAAAACCAAACTTAGACGGTTTGCAATTGTACAAAGCCGGCAGCTCGGCTGATAATCCGTATGGGTTCCGGGGGCAAATTGCACTGCGCGAACAGTTCTTAATGAGTGGCGAAATTCTCAGATTGTTGCAGGGCGGTAATAAAGCCATTAGTGTCCAGGATATCGAAGATGCCGCCGTCAAAAGCGGCATGATGACCATGCACCAAAGTGGCATGCTCAAAGTCATCAAAGGCGAAACCACCCTCGAAGAAATCTCCCGCGTTATCGGCTAGACTAGCAAATTGTAAGTTAAAATTGTATAATAGTTCGTATGAATCGAGCGGTTTACATTGGTGGCTTTGGAAACGGCAAAACCAGTGCTGAGCGTGTGGGCGAGGCATTAGGTGCGCATTACGCTGATGTGGATGTGTTCACATTTTCTGAAGCCATGGACAAGAAAAGTAACGATCTGCGGCGAGCTTCCCGAGGCGTGACGCGTCTTATTACACATTCGGCAGGACTCATGGCGTTAACTGATGAAATGAGTCCATCTGTTGTAAGCGCGTTCAATGCTCCACTGCCAACGTCAAAAACACATCTTCTGTTCGCAACTATCAAAAAAACGGCACGTATGCATCTTAATTTAATTGATGCTAGCCTGATAGGAAAACCGGAAGGAAGAGTCAAGCCAGTTCTGGCCTATGATCGCAGTGCGATTGCGGAACTTGCCATTAACCCATTCGAAAACCTCAAGCACCTCAAACATATTGCAAAATTTGATGCCATTGGCTTTGCAGCCAACGCGGGTAGCGATATTGCAGTAGAATTAATATACACCAGCAAAGACGATTATTTTATGCCTGATCGCAAAGATGTTGCCTGGGCGGCTGTAACAGGCGTGCCGTTATTTATGCTGGAGGGTCAACACGACGAGTTGGTGTTGCGTCCGAATGAGATGATTACCTATATGCACGACAATTCACGTCAGCCGCATGCTAGTGCAGTCTAAACAATAACTTTTGAAATAGCCGGAACGAGCCGCTCATCAAGAACGCTTGGAATAATCATCTCGGCGGTTGGGGTTTCGACTAAACCAGCGATGGCTTCAGCGGCGGCGATTTTATGTTGATCGGTAATCTGTGAGACTTTATTATCGAGTGCACCACGGAAAATACCCGGGAAGGCTAAGGCATTATTAACTTGGTTCGGGAAGTCACTGCGGCCGGTAGCCATAATTGCCACGCCGGCTTGTTTAGCGTCGTCAGGCATGATTTCTGGTGTTGGGTTGGCCATGGCGAAGATAATCGGATCTTTTTCC
>CAYQXB010000106.1:2294-2634 GCA_964421475.1 uncultured Candidatus Saccharibacteria bacterium | reverse complement strand
CCTAAAACTTTGAAAAGTTTATCGCAAGCATGAGCACAGTTCTAAAGCGTACGCTCGGAGTACCCTAAAATGCAAACAGAGGCATGTCGCCTCTGTTAATTTAGTTCGATATTTTGGCTCTCGCTAGTTGACGCTCTTCGAAAGTATTCCGCTAACGAAGAAGAGCTGGATTATGCACGACAAGTTACTGAAGGGATGGTTCAATCTTTGGGCGTCGCATGACCTGGATTACCGTTCCTTGAATAAGTCCGTCCCACTTTTCCCGAGGGTCTATGTAGATGGGGTCGTAATCTTCTGTTGATTCAGACCTCAGGACGATTTGCTCATTAGCATGGTCAAG
>CAYQXB010000106.1:0-2284 GCA_964421475.1 uncultured Candidatus Saccharibacteria bacterium | reverse complement strand
CAGCACGTGATAACTCGTACCACGTTTTGCTTTATTGTCATCTTGGAATACTACATATTCCCCGCTGCGAGGTGTGATGCGTGATCGATCAACGATCACATAGTCACCATTACGAATGGGCACTTCATCGATTTGTGCTTGGTTCATTGACTCGCCCGATGCCTGCAGAGCATAAAGATTACGATGATCACGAGATTTAAGTAAGCTTGGAGAAACGCGAATATGACCTTTTACGGTGCCGTCTGCATAAATAGTTGCCGGGCCACAGTCAGCACTTCCAAGGATTGGAATTGAAATAAAGCTAAGCTTAAACCCCTTGAAGCTATCTCTGTCGATCATTTGCTCTTTAGGGCGCCGGGTTAGGCTCAACTGGCCACCGTCAATTAACTGATCGAGGTGATATTTAACCTGTTGGGGGTGAACTGGCTTTTCACCAGGAACCGCAACTTGACGACCTGTTTCCCGAATGCTTAGTTTTGATAAGTCACGAACTTTTGACAGTGCAAGTAGACGTTTTTGAATATCATGCATTGAAATCAGTGTAACAAATTCGTAGCTAATGTCAACTAACAGGGGTAAAAATTGAGTTGACGGGTTGTCAAAAATCGTCTATTCTGGAAGTACCGAATCAAAATAAAGAGGTCGAGGCCGGGATTCGAAGCTGGAGGGTCTTCAGCGGCACCAACTAAGCCAAGGAGAGAAAAAAACTATGGCACGCTATATTATTAATGACAATGAGTACGACGGTCATCACGAGGTGCACAATACAAGCACACATTGCGATAACCCGACTTATCCAAAGCCTGAAAACCAGATTGATCTTGGGTGGCACAATACTTGTGCTGAAGCAGTTCGATGGGCAGCGTCAAAGTTGCCAAACTGGGATGTCGATGGCTGTGCATTTTGCACGACCTGTCATACAAAATAACAACGCATAACCTCGTCGCAAAATGGAGGAGCCCGTGCTAGCTATCATGAACAGTAGCGCGGATCAGCTCCTCGATTTGGCAGCGAGGTTTTTGCTACCGGGTTACTTTTCTTCGGCTATCACTTTGATTTGGCAAACTTCGTGGAAACCGACTGTTCCCTGGGAGCGGCCATTACCTGATTTTTTATAACCGCCGAATGGCGTTTTTGGACTGAAGTACCAGGCAGTATTGTGCGCAATATTGCCTGCCTGAATTTGTTTAGCGACACGACGGTAGCGCTCGATGTCTGCAGTGAAGATATATGCGCCCAAGCCGTACTCGGTATCGTTTGCTAGACCAATCGCTTCTTCTTCGGTTTCGAATGTAACAATAGGAAGCACGGGGCCAAATACTTCCTCTTTCCAAACGCGCATATCGTGGGTAACATTGGTCAGTACAGTTACTTCATAGTATGCACCCTGTAAGCCATTGGGCTGCTTACCTCCTACGATGACTTCGGCACCTTTTTCGATTGCATCCGCAACTTGCTCTTGCAGTTTGTCCAGCTGCCGGTTGGCGACTAGTGGGCCAAGCTTAGTGTCTTCTTCAAGTTGATTGCCGACTTTAGTATTGCCAGCGTATTTTTTAAGCGCTTCCAAAACTTCTTCATACTTACCGCTGTGGACGATAGCACGCTTTAAGCCATCACAGTACTGGCCGGTGTTATCAAAACGTGCGCCTGTAAGCATATCAATAACTTTTGATACGTCTGCATCTTCAAACACGATGCCTGGTGCTGAGCCACCCATTTCCGTAAGAACTGGAATTGAACGCTCGGCTGCAATCTCGGTAATGCGTTGACCGGTTTGGGTGCTGCCCGTGAATAGAATCATATCTACATCTTGACGAACAAGCATCTCGCCAACTTTACCATCGCCAACAATCGGCACGAGCACACCCTCTGGTAAGTCAGATTTAGCTACTAATTCAGCAATAAGTTTGGTAAATAGAACAATTTCTTCAGAAGGCTTAATTACTATCGTGTTGCCAGCGATTAGCGCTTGGCCAACCTGAAACGAAATATTATTAAATGGAAAGTTCCATGGTGTGATCGCTGCGATAACTCCGCGGGGCTCAAATGTTTGAATGTGTTTCTCGCTGTCATTTTCAAACACAGTACTTGGCGCCAAGGCTTGCTCGGCTTGTTGCATGTAATCTTCGAACTCTTCAAAGGTTGTAGTGATTGAGCCACGAGACGAAACGATTGGCTTTCCCATTTCCTTGCTCATAATCTGAGCGATGTCTTCGAGGTTTTCTTCGCAAACTTTCAGAAAGCTGCGAATTTTATTGCACCGTTCTTCTGACGATAATGCTGC
>CAYQXB010000105.1:0-2739 GCA_964421475.1 uncultured Candidatus Saccharibacteria bacterium | reverse complement strand
ACTAATCGTCGAGTATTACTCACGCTAATTACTTAAATCAAGGAGGCTAGGAAAGCTTTATGTCAAAAAATATTCACACCCCAGGCATCGTCAAAGTTGACGATCACGGCGCGCAAAGTGCAACCTTCACGGTTGAGCCATTGCACACCGGCTATGGTATGACGCTTGGAAACAGCCTCCGCCGCGTATTGCTGGCAAGCATCGCCGGCGCAGCTGTCACCGCGTTTAAAATCGAAGGCGTTACACACGAATTCACTACTGTTCCCGGCGTTAAAGAAGACGTCGTTGATATCATGCTGAATCTCAAGGGTGTTAAACTTCGCGTTTTCAGCGAAGAACCACAGAACCTGCGAATCGTTAAAAAAGGCAAAGGCGCTGTTACAGCCAAAAACATTGAAACGAACGCTGATGTTGAGATCGTTAACCCTGATCACGTCATTGCAACTATTGACGACGCAAAAGCAACGTTCACTGCTGATCTCGTTGTCGAGGTTGGTCGCGGCTATCGTCCAATTGAAGAGGGCGCACTTAAAAAGCCAAGCGACATGATTGCGGTTGATGCTATCTTTAGCCCAGTCACTCGAGTGCGCTACAAAGTTGAAAACACTCGCGTTGGTCAAATGACCGACCTTGATAAACTCTTGCTTAGCGTTGACACCGACGGTTCAATTACTCCTCGCGATGCGTTCGAAGAAGCAGCTGCAATCTTGGTAAACCAATACACTGCTTTGGCGGGTCAAACGCGCGTTGAAACGGCTGCTCCACTTGGTTCTGATGACGTTGAAGAATCTGACGGCGATGAATCTGCCGAGATCATGACACCAATCGAGGACCTTAACTTAAGCGCGCGTACCACGAATGCGCTCGTTAATAACGACATTCACGTCCTTAAAGACCTCTTAAGTCTCAGTGATGCTGAACTCCGCGACCTGAAAGGCTTCGGCGCTAAAGCACTCGACGAAGTAAAAGACAAAATGGCGGAGATGGAGCTGTAGTGATGTCTCGCTTTGCTCAACATCAGTTAACAGTATTCAGTAGCCAGTATTCAGTAACTAATAGATTACAGATTACAGACTATAGGCTACAACATCCGGAGGCTGTCCATGCATAGACACGGATACCAAGGTCGCAAGTTTGGCCGCGAGCGTGATCAACGGCGTGCGCTTATGAAGTCATTGGCTGACTCGCTGATTCTGCACGAATCAATTGAAACCACGCTGCCGAAGGCTAAAGAAATTGTTCCTTACGTTGAAAAGCTCATCACCAAAGCAAAAAAAGGCGACCTGCATAATCGACGTCAGATTATTGATGATCTTATGACGCTTGAAAGTGCTCACAAACTTGTTGATGAGATTGCGCCAAAACTAACTGGCCGCAACAGTGGACACCTGCGCATCGAACGAACTGAGACTCGCCGTGGTGACAACGCTCAATTGGCGCGCGTTAGCTTTGTTGACGATCTCAGTGAAAAACCAACCGAGAAAAAAGCCGTGACTAAAAAACCAGCTGCAAAAGCAACCAAGGAGACCGCCTAATGAAAACTCCAACACACAAGACGTACAGTGCTAAACCAACTGATGTTGTGCGCAAGTGGTATCTTGTGGATGCTTCAGACGCTTCACTTGGTCGGCTTTCAACACAGATTGCTACTTTGTTAACCGGCAAAGGCAAGCCGCAATTTACACCGCACATTGATTGTGGCGACTATGTTGTTGTCATCAACGCCAATAACTTGGTTATTAAGGGCAATAGCAAAATGCTTGAGAAAAAATACTACCGCCACAGCGGTTATCCAGGTGCGCTAAAAACTGCGACTTTGGAAGAAAAAATTGCTGGTAATCCAAGCGAAGTCATCGAAAAAGCTGTGCGCGGCATGTTGCCAGTTAATAAGCTCCGACCTGCTCGTTTGGCTCGTCTCAAAGTTTACAATGATGACCAGCATCAACACGGTCCTCAACAACCCGAAGCAATTTCGCTTGCTGCATCAAAGAAGGAGACCACATAATGGCTACTAAAAATGACTATTTCTACGCACTTGGTCGACGTAAAAGCGCTTCTGCTCGCGTTCGATTGACTGGCGGCGACGGCAAAATTACAGTTAACGACAAGCCAGCTGAAGCATACTTTTCAGATAGTAAAGTGTTACTCAATGAAATGAACAAACCATTCAGTGTTGTTGACTTGGTAAACAAGTACAACGTTAGTGTGCGTGTTGTTGGTGGCGGTCACGCTGGGCAAGCCGAAGCAATTCAACTTGGTATTGCCAAAGCATTAGCTGCCATGAACGAAGATTTGAAGAGCACACTGCGCCGCGCAGATCTACTTGGTCGCGACCCACGCGAAAAAGAACGCAAGAAGTTCGGTCTCAAGGGTGCTCGCAAACAACGCCAGTTCACCAAGCGTTAGCAAACTTTTTCTTTTCCAGCCAAAGCTTGACAAAAAATGCAGCAGCAGGTATTGTCAAGCAGTTATGAATGCTATAAGAAATTTCTTTGCGTATCAGTTTATTCCCAGCAAGCTGGCGGCTATTCCTGTGCGCATTCGTAATAAGTAAACAATAACAAGCAATACAGACTAACCGCCCGCAGTGAAGGCGGTTTTTTTATTGTAATGGTAATACTTTAGGAGAGACTACAATGCAGTTTGCCTCAGAATCACCAACTGGAGATGGAATATGAACAAAATAGGTATTATCGGACACGGTGCTTTCGGGCGTTTGCTCGCAGAGTTAATCGCGCC
>CAYQXB010000104.1:0-2759 GCA_964421475.1 uncultured Candidatus Saccharibacteria bacterium | reverse complement strand
CTCATTTTTGCGTTGTTGGGCGGCTTCTTCGGCAAAGAGTTCGCTTGCCGCCGCATCCCAGTCTGTCAGATCGAATTTTTTCTCGTCAGAGAGGTCTTCGTCATTTTTCATGGCGTGAATTCCTTGGATCTCGGCCAAGTCGTCTTCGATCCGTGATTGACGAGTATCAACAACTAAACTTATAACGAACCCGAACCCTCGTTGCATGGTAATTTGCGTTACGACATCTGGATTAACCTTTCCAAACAAGCCGTCAAGCACAGTATGATAATTATCTGCCGCTGCCCAGCCGCGCTCCGCTGCGTCGGTTATGTGACCACAGAGCTCGGTTTGTATCTGTGCTCGTTCAACAAGATCTTTGGGCATTGCTTCCGGCGAACAACTGTATTCTCCGATTGCTCGTCCTTCCACTGCGCCCCTAAAATCGCGGGTCAAATATTTTTTTGCAACGTAAATCGCCGGCAGGCTTCCCCGCAGAAAAGCGTTGTAGTGCGGATTGCTCGAGTTGGCGCCAAGCACTGGATCAATTGGCTCCACAAGATGCGCAATCTTGCGGTACATAACTCCGTATAGCGGGTCTTGTATTTCGGACTTACCCATAACATTAAGCAGTGAATTTGGGTGCTGATACTTCTGAATCGCAGCCTCCAGATAGTCTGAGCCAACTTGGGAAAACATGTCGTCGTAATGCGCCTCAAATGTATGCATGATTTTGCAATCATATAATAAAAAGTTCTATTTTACAATCACTTCTGTCTGGCGGTGGCGTAGGAGAGTGCGGCGATCACAAAGAAGAGCGCAACATAAAAGCCAACTTCGGTGTAAAGCTCGGCCTTGTAGCCTTCTCCGGGGTTGTTGGCAAAGTACATCATAACAGTCAGCACATACGCGGCGGTGCTTAGAATTGCCGCGGCGAAGGTAGCAACCCGGCTAGCGAGAACTCCGGCAATCAGAATAGGGATCGTAAACAACATGACCGATCGGCTTGCCATGCCGCGCGAGTAATACACACTGTACGAAGCAATGCCGATATACACTAAAATCAAGGCGTTAACTAAAATCGTATAAAAAATCGGGCTCTTAGAACCGGCACGTGCCAGATACCACACTAAGCCAGTGGCAGCCAACATAATTGTTGCCATCGTCCAGCGTTGCAGCACGACTTCGGGCGTTATTAAGTTCCAGGCATCCGAGGCAATAATCGCCGCGGCATAGACTGCGACAAAACCAAGCAGCACACGACAAACTTGTACAATGCTCTCAGTAAGTTGATTATTTTTTTGTGCCATAACTTGCTCTCATTCAACCATAAGCATAAGCGGACTGTCAACCAATCACAAACGAGTTGCCTTAAGTCTATCGGCGGCAATCGTTGCGATTTCGTCGAGGAGTTTGTTGACTTCTTCAGTTTTGAGCGTGCGTTCATGGTGGGTCAAGGTGATGCGCAGTGTAATATGTTTGTGTGATTTGTCGTTATCCGCCTGGTAGATGTCGGTGGCTGTGAAACTTGATTTGTAGCCGTGTTCTTTGGCAGCTTCGCCCAAAACACTGCGAACAACATCGGTAAGCTCCTGGTAGGTTTTGTCCGCCGAAAGTTTCAAGCTAATATCTTGATCAGTGCTTGGGAATTTACTCAGCGGCGTGTAGTTCGTAGCTTTTTGGAGTTTGAGCAGCTGTTGTACATCGGCTTCGAAGCCAGCAGTAAACGCAGGAAGTTTGAGGTTTTTGCGAACACTTGTGCGGAACTCGCCAAGCTCGGCAATAAACGCTCCATCTTTAGACTTAACAATTGCGGTGCGCTGTGGCTCAAACGGTGCCATTGCCGCTTTGCTGATGGCCATTTTTGGCGCGTGATTTGTTGCTGGCTCGAACACCACATCTTCAATGCCAAGATTATTGAGCAGTTCGAGCAAATATTTTTTGGCTTGATAGTACGGCGCGCCGCTGTAGCATTCTGCCGCCTTGTCGTTTGCGGCAAAAACAAATCCCAGCCGATATTCTTCGATCGGCAGTTTTGTTTTTTCGTCAATATAATCTTTGCCGTGCGTTTGGTTGAGTTCAAACAGCGCAAATTTACTGTGGCCAGCTCGGATATTTCCATGCACTTTGTCAAGCAAGCTCGGAATCAAACTTTGGCGGTAATATTGCAACTCCGGACTCAGCGCATTGGTCAGCTGGAAGGCGTTGTCACGATCTTGCCCAACTTTGTCGAGCAAATCACCGTGCATAAAACTATACGTTAAAACTTCGTTGGCACCAGCGGCGGCCAACACATTTCGCACCCGCTTTTTAATTTCCAGGACCTGGTCTTGGAAAGCTGGATTGATTGGCTTGGTTGGTAATTCTAGCGGTAAATGATCGTACCCATACAAACGGCCGACTTCTTCAACAATATCCTCAGGAATTTCAATATCGGTTCGCCAGAACGGCGCAAAGACTGCAATATCGTCGCCCGGTGTAATTGGCTCAACTTTAAACTCGACGTTTTGCAGCAGCTTGATAATCTTTTCTTCGGTTAGTTTTGTACCGAGTCGTTCGTTAATAAATGCTGGTGTAACATGAACTTCTGTTTGGTGCTCAGGCGGCAGATTCTTATGCACGTCTTTTACTTCGCCGGCGACTAATCCACCGGAGAGTTTATTGATCCAAGCTACCGCGTAGGCTAAGACTCGATCATTCTGGAGCAGACTTTGACCTTTGTTAAATCGCGTCACAGCATCGGTAAACAAACCGTGTTCCATAGCAGTTTTACGGATGGA
>CAYQXB010000103.1:0-2811 GCA_964421475.1 uncultured Candidatus Saccharibacteria bacterium | reverse complement strand
TTGTAAACATGTCATTAGCGTAGAACTCAGCATGTCCCGATTTTTGATAGAGCCTTTCGTGGGCAATTACAGGAGTGTCGACATATTGATAATCACTCGCTTCTTCAAGCTGCCTCATGTATCGGCTAAGAAGGTTTTTGATGGTCGCACCCCTTGGCATTAGTAGAGGTAACCCCTTGCCGACGTCTTCGTTAATTGTAAATAGTTGGAGCTGCTCACCAAGAACCCTGTGATCCCACTTTTTAGCCTCTTCAAGTATCTGAAGGTAATTATTTAGTTCCTCTTTAGAGGCGAACGCGACACCATACAGACGCTGCATCTGAGGATTAGTCTCTTTGCCTCGCCAATATGCACCAGCTACTCTCATAAGCTTGAAGGCGCCTACTTTGCCAGTGCTTTCAACATGCGGACCCCGGCAAAGATCGGTAAATTCACCGTTGGTGTAGAAAGATACATTTTCAACCGCAGCATCACCTTCGGTAATTGTACCGAGTTCATCGGCATCAAGATCTTTAGCAACAGTGGTACCAGCCCGTTTTAAATCATTCAGGAGTTCGCCTTTATACGGCTGTTTTGTACTCTCAGCCCATGCAATAGCCTCGTCGATAGATTTTTCAGATCGTTCAAATGGCTGGTTCTGGTTAATTACCTTGTGCATTTGTTCTTCAATTTTTTTGAAATCATCTGTTGAGATTGTCACATCTGGAATATCAATATCATAATAAAAACCGTTCTCTACTACTGGCCCAACACCAAGTTTTGCTTCTGGCCACAAAGTTGTTACAGCAGTCGCCATAATGTGCGCTAAGCTGTGACGCATTGCATGAAGTTGGTCGTTTTGGTCTGCCACAATACTTTCCTTTCATTTAATACTTCTCACCTGCAAGGTCCAACCTTGCGGATTGGGGTTTTAAAAGACAAAAACACGCTACAAGACGAGTTATTTCATCTGTTAGCGTGTTTCGGGCCCCTTCTTCGCTAAAGCTTCGAAGGGCAAGCCCTAAGCTTTTACGGAGATTGGTAGAGGCTGTTCCACCGAAATCTTTCACTCTTACCAGCTCTAAACCGGGTGATCTGGTCGTGTTCCCGAAGCTCCACAGTTCGTTACGCTGCTTCAACGCCTACCATGTAGTATACCAAACCTACTCGTTTACGGGAATTACCAGCTCAGTATGCGCCACGGCAAGAACCCCAAGCGACCCCCCAACCCATTCAGGCGCCTCGCCGTTAACACGATACTGCCAGTTTTCACCAATATGTCTGTCGATAAATCTTAAATATTGTTCTGGGTCTTCGGCACCATTGCCACCATCTTCGGCTTCGATAATTGTATTCAACGTAGAACCTAGCAACGTAACCTCAAAACGTTTGTGCTCCTGATTCCGCGGCCGACTGGAATCTTCTATAATAACTTTCCGACCACCGCCAAACGTGCCAATCTGTTGGCGGCCATCACCCCTTTGCCCTCCAAGACCCACATATAACTCACTGATTATTTTACTGGTGTCACCTGGTGTAGCAGCAATGGTTAACTGTTCTCTTTGCGTAGCCATACATTCTCCTTATACGGATTATCGGCCACAGTAGAGTAAGTTGCAAGCGTAAGTAAAACAAAAAATCCCGACCATACGGGATATTTATTTGGTGGGCGATGGAGGATTCGAACCTCCCACCTCCACAACGTCAATGTGGCGCTCTAGCCAAATGAGCTAATCGCCCGCACACCGAAAGAACTTCATTATAGTACTAAAAACAGGGGTAAAACGCAATTACCTCCAGCAAACGTAGTTAAGATATACACATGAAGCACGTAGCCTCATACACTGCAAATAATTAAATATGTCCTGTTTTCTGGGATTACGCTGAGCGCGTGAGTAAACTGCATCAATTAGCTGCAAACCGGCACTGCCGTCCTCGGAATTCACAACAAGCAAATTGGGCGAAGCTAGTGGATTCGGCAAGCGCTTCGCCCGACCCCAGAGATCAGGCATATGTCCAGTTGAAGCCCTCATAGCAAGAGAGGCAATGTAAAAGTCACGTATTTGTGTAACAACGCTTTTGTCATAACCTCCCTCCAGATATGATGCAACAGAAACACCCTTAATGTATGGTTGATACTGTATAACACGCCAACCTTCTTCGGGTACCTCAAGAACACCTACACTCGTAGCAGTAACAACGGAGCCAAGGTGTTTAACTAAAAAGTCATACTCCCCTTTTAACATGTCGGCAAATTCCAGTGCTTCATCCTGACCAAACGAATCCTTTGATAACTTACTAACCTGTAATTTTGCTTCGTCGGCAAATGCTATAAAGCTATTGCCTTCACCAATATAATCCAATTCTCCTTGCCCAATAACGATACGCTGAGATGTACCAGGTTTATTTACTATATTCATATTCTTCGCAGATACGCTGGAGGTAACGAATGTTGTGAATTGACGCCAGGGTACCAGCGAGCGGCTCTCCTACTTTAAATTGGTGACGCAAAAACCCTCGCGAAAACTTATTAATACAGGTGTAACAGTCACATATATCATCTATGGTATTTGTGCTTAATTTGTGTATCTCAGATTTGAGATTTAGCCGTTCGTCTCCAGTAGTCCAAACACTGCCGTGACGAGCATTTCTGGTGGGTATTACGCAGTCAAGCATATCTATACCACATTCAATTGCTTTTCTGAGGTCTCGTGGATCACCGACTCCAAGCAAAAAACGTGGCCTGTTTGAGCTATCGTATAGCGGTGCTAGAAACTCCAACATCTCATGCATTTCTTCTCGTGTCTCACCTACGGACAGTCCACCAATGGC
>CAYQXB010000102.1:1266-2814 GCA_964421475.1 uncultured Candidatus Saccharibacteria bacterium | reverse complement strand
ACTATGCGCCCGCCCCGGATCCAGCGGTGATTGAGCGATACATTACCTATGCTGGTGCGCGGCAGCAACGAGCCCGCGAGCGGCGCGAGCAAGCTCACGCGACGTTATTCGAACTCGAGCTACCCAAACTCTCACCCGAGGCCAGGGCTCAACAGCGGCTCGCCAAACAGCGCCAATCTCAAATTGTGGCGGATGGTTTGCAACGTAATCTACGCAACAATATTGGTGGAGCCGAGCTTCGCCAGGCAGCGCTTCAATCAGTTAGGGACGCCCGAAAACGGGGCGATACTCCGGATATATCGGCGCTGCGTTTTGCGGCCGATGCCATTGAAGATGTTGGCTACTGCCTGAACGATAATCAGGACGCGCTGAAGGGAATTCCAAATAAAAACGAGCTTGGTCTGATAATCGCCTATTTTGGGTACTACATGGCAGCACGTCCAGAGATTATTGATCGCCAGCCACTGTTACTGTTGCTGGCACAACGCGAGCAAGAACGCCGGCTGCCGTTTTGGCAGGCGCGACTAGACGCAATGCTAAAAATGGATCACGACCGGCGTACCGGCGAGTACAAAGCCTCCGAACAAACCACGCAAGATCTCATTGCTCAGTTTTTAGTCGGGCGGGAACTTGATACCAGTGCTTAAATTGCCCACACCGTTTTTTGTGCTGGCGCCGATGGACGATGTGACCGATACGGTGTTTCGTCAGATTGTCGCGGATTGTGCTCCGCCAGATTTATTTTTTACCGAATTCGTGAACGTCGATGGTTTGCAGAGTCCGGGCCGGCCAGCACTGATCCGAAAGCTCGAATTAACAGATAAAGAAAAGCCCTGCATCGCGCAGATTTGGGGCATGAAGCCCGAGAATTATTACAAGACAGTGCTCGAGCTGAAAGAAATGGGTTTTGCGGGTGTGGATATCAATATGGGGTGTCCGTCCAAAAATGTGGTCAAAAGCGGGGCGTGCTCAGCACTGATTCACAATAGGGAACTGGCAGGGGAGATTATCGATGCGGTGCTTGAGGCCGCGGGGGACGACTTCCCTGTTTCGGTAAAAACTCGCTTGGGCGTCAAAGAAATTGACTTTAGTTGGATTGAATTCCTGCTCAATAAAAAACTTAACATGTTAACTATTCATGGTCGCACGGTGAAGGAGATGTCCAAAGTACCTGCGCACTGGGATCAAATTCAGAAGGTGCGAGAACTGCGCGATCAACTCTCCCCCACCACCTTAATTGTTGGGAATGGCGACGTTGAATCACGAGCGCACGGAGAAGAGCTAGCAGCAGCGCACGGGCTCGACGGAATTATGATCGGCCGCGGGATTTTTCATGATCCGTACGTGTTTGCCAAAAAATCTCCGTTCGCGGGTCTAAGCAAACAAGAAAAAATCGAACTCTATACTAAACACGTTAAGCTTTTTGCAGAAACGTGGAAAGATCACAATCGACGAGGACAAACGCTTAACAAGTTTTGCAAAATTTATATCAACGACTTCCCTAACTCAAAAGACTTACGCGAAAGATTAATGGACGCCGAATCAACC
>CAYQXB010000102.1:0-1256 GCA_964421475.1 uncultured Candidatus Saccharibacteria bacterium | reverse complement strand
AACTCATGAACGCCACCAGCACCGACGAGCTACTCGGTTTACTACTTCAAGCAAGTACCTAGATTCAAATGTCTTGATCGCAAAATAAGTGCAAGCATAAACAGGCTGATATAATGGGGCGATGTCATACATTTTCCTTGATGAGTCCGGTGATATGGGCTTTGATTTCTCAAAGCAAAAGACCTCCAAGTTTTTTGTAATATCTTGCTTATTTGTGACTAATCGCAGACCTGTCGAAAAAATAGTCAAACGAACCGTTAGATCTTTTTCTACCAGGGAGAGGCTTCGTCATCACGGGATGCTTCACGCGCATAAAGAAACAGAAAGAACGCGCAGAAAAATTCTAAACGAACTGTCAAACCAGAAGCAAGTTTCGGTTATATCAATATATTTGAACAAGAGACGTGTGCATACACACCTCAAAGATCAGAAGCATATCCTATATAATTTCGTATCAAACATTCTCATTGATCGCATTTGCGCCAAGAGTCTTGTGCCGACAGATGAGCCAATTGAACTTATTGCATCAAGGCGCGAAACGAACAAGATACTCACAGACAATTTCAGATCATATCTACAGAAACAAATAGACGGTAATCATAAGAAAGTAACGATTAGTGTATTAGTAAAAACACCGACGCAAGAGAAGTGTCTGCAAGTTGCAGACTTTGCTTGCTGGGCGATTTTCCGAAACCGAGAGCACCAAGACGACACCTATTACAACATTATAAAGAGCATTATCATTGAAGAGTCGCCCCTATTTCCGTAAAGATAAAACCCCACATGTTTTGTTGAGAAACCTACGGAGCCTCGCATGCGGGGATTTACTTATCACCATGAGTATATACTAATACTAGGACACATGTCAATATAGTTTGTCAAACTTGTGGATAAGCCCCTTGGTTTTCTTTCTTAAGTGTAGCGGGCGCCCCAGTCGGCCATTTTGCCGAGGACGGTTTTGAGCTCGGTGCCTTTTTGAGTGAGTGTGTAGTTGTAGCGCGGCGGGTGTTCGCAGTACAATACTTTTTCTAGGATTTTTTCGCCCTCTAATTTGCCAAGGCGCTGGCTGAGAGTCCGCGGACTAATGCCTTCAACGGATTTTTCGAGTTCAGAAAACGTACAGGGCTGACCGGAAAGCTCGTTTAAAATCAGGGCAGTCCATTTGTCGCCAATAACTTCGAGGGCTTTTTCGATGTTGCAAGGGGTGCAGAGCGGTTTCATGCCTAGAGTGTAGCAAAAAGACTTTACAAAGTATA
>CAYQXB010000101.1:0-2816 GCA_964421475.1 uncultured Candidatus Saccharibacteria bacterium | reverse complement strand
AGTGCAGCTGTGCTGCGCGATATCCCTCTCCCCTTCCTCCACACGATAAGAAAGGGACTCGAGCTGGGTTCGGTCGTGAGTAGGTTGCCCGAGAAAATTCTCGGTGCACCGATTCACGTGCGCCATCCCTCTTCCCTCTCTCCGCCATCCTTCGTCGCTCACCTTGTGAGCTATGAAGGATGCCAAAGTTAAACCATACTGCCCGCCCAATTGACATTCTCCACCGGGGGGGGTACACTAAACCTAAAGCATTAAGTGTGCGGGTATTACTTTAAGTGGCACGTCTTCCTAATCCTGGTTCAGATAACGGTACATGGGGCACCATCCTCAATGATTTTTTGACTCAAGCGCATAATGATGACGGGACACTTAAACCTATAACAGCTGCACAGGTTAGCGATTTTAACAGTGCTGTTGCAAGCGCAGCGCCAGTGATTTCGGTGGATGGTGATACCGGAGCAGTTTCGTTGCAAAATACGTATCTAAAAGTACCGACGGATGCCCCGGCCGATGTTTCTAAAATACTTGGCATATCGAACATTAGCCCACTGACAACTGAGTGGAAGAATGCACCACAAGCTGGCCCTTGGTTAGTTCCAGCGGGAATTGTTGGCGATGGCACGACAGACGACACAAACGCCATTCAAGCCGCCCTTGATGCAACGGCCACTGCGGGTGGCGGTACAGTATTTCTGCCCGAAGGCACCTACCTGATAAAGAATCCGTTATTCTTAGGTTCTAAAACTACCCTACGAGGTGCTGGCAAGGGCGCGACGGTTATCACCAAACCAGCTTCTGTCAAATCGCTGCTCACAGTTAACGCTTCGCCTGGCGCAACATCAGTTACGGTTGCCGATACTACTGGCTTTGAGGTCGGAAACGCGATTCATATTGCCGACACAACCTCGTTTGAATGGCTTTCTACTCAGGGCAAGATCACAAATATTGTCGGAAACGTCATTAGTTTTACCAATGCTGAAGGCTTAGGCGGAACTGGCTTAGGCGGTTCAGTGCAAACCAACCGGGCAGGATTTGCCTCAACTTCTTTCCCCTTGCTTCGCAATGTTGAAGGCAGCGCGGATATAGTCGTGCAGGATCTGACATTAGACCAGAACAAAAATTCCAATGATCCGGCTAACGATTTTACGTTAGGGACGATTCATTGGGTCGAGACCTATCGATCAGTTGTCGATAACTGCACTTTGATTAACGCTCCGGGCGATGCCTACTCAGATCAAGCCCAAGACGGCACTGGCATTACGCCAACCGCTGATCTGATTAAAATAACCAAAAACACCATCCGCAATTGCAAAATTCGTAACGCCGGTCGTCATGGCGTGCATTTGGGAACTTGTATGAACGGTGGATTCGTTTTGAACAATGAAATCACCAGCTGCGGAGGCTTTGCGTATTTTTACTGCGCCTACGCAACCTACACCGTCGCTTCCGGTAATCTCGTCGAGAATTGCGGTTCCGGTTTTGCTGGCATTGATGCTCGCGATCACGGAAACATCATTGCGAATAACGTCATAAAAAACTGTACTGCCGGCTACGCCATTGAAGCATCTAACGGCAGTACGTACGGTGGTAAACTGGTTATTGTTGGCAACAGTATTAGTGCCGAAACAGGATTCCTGGCCAGATGTTACATTAACGTACAGGACTGTATATTTAGCAATAACGTTGTAGATATGGGACCAACGCTCAGTGAGGCTATTAGATTTGGAGCCAATGCCGACAGGTGCCGCATAGCTAATAATATTATTATTCAGTCTACGGGTGTTGGCGGAAGCACTGGCGCTCAGATAGAGGGCGATGATATACGTTTTACTGGCAACCTGGTTCGCGGATTTTCTATTGGTATAAAGGTGCGCGGTGTTAATCGTCTGGTTGCGACCGGCAACACGCTTATAAACCTAAGCGCTACGAATTGGCAGTTCGAAACGGCAATATCTACCGACTGTGTTATCAAGGATGAGAAAAACACCACCGTTAGTCCAGTAGCTGGCATAGCCTCTTGGACATCCCGATTAGTGTATGAAGGGCTTGGCGACAACGGTGCGGCTGACCCAGCCGTATCTGGCGCCTGGAATGGAGCTATTGGTCGCAGGTTTGACGGCCAAATGGTTCGCTGGAACTCTGGTGATGGCGAAAAAATAAGCATATTTTATAACGGTGTGGGTTGGACGACCCTAAACTAGATCCTAAAACTGCGTATTCTAGTTCCACGAGAGTTCAGTTGACAGTGGCCCTTCTTTACAAATCATATACCATTGTATATACTACGGTATATGAGTAATGTAGATAAAACTATTATTAACTTCAAAGTCAGCAAAGAACTCAAGCGTGAGGCTCAGGATCTAGCTGACGAGATTGGCGTGCCTCTTACCACTGTTATTACGGTTAACTTAAAGGAGTTTGTGCGCAGTCGCTCCTTGGCGGTATCAGCTTTTCCCCGACTCAAGCCCGAAATTGAAAAAGAGCTTGGCGAGGCCATAGCTGATTACAAAAAAGACAAGAATGTCTCCAAGGTTTTTGCGAAACCGAGCGATGTCACCAGCCATCTCAGTTCTCTATGAACGTTGTTTTTCACAAACACTTTGATAAAATGGCAGCTAAACTGTCGCCCAAACTAAAAGACCAGATGGTGCGGCGGATTACTCTTTTTAGTAAAGATCCGCTCAGTTCCTCGCTTAAGAATCATGCACTACATACGCCGTACAATGGCAGTTACAGTGTAAATATTACTGGTGATTACCGGGCAATTTACCACTTGGTTGACGACCAAACTGCTTTATTCACCCACATAGGTACGC
>CAYQXB010000100.1:0-2899 GCA_964421475.1 uncultured Candidatus Saccharibacteria bacterium | reverse complement strand
CACCACCGTGAGGGTGATCAGCCGCGTTCATAACGACACCACGAACGGATGGGCGGAAACCCATGTGTCGTTTACGACCAGCCGAACCAATCTTGACGTTTTGGTGCTGTTCGTTGCCAACAACGCCAATGCTGGCGGTGCAGTTGATGTTGACGAGGCGAACTTCGCCTGATGGCAGTTTTACTTGCGCATACTCTTCGTCTTTGGCGGCTAACTGCGCACTCGCACCAGCTGAACGCACCATTTGTGCGCCACGGCCTGGTTGGAGTTCAATGGCGTGAATCAAACTGCCGGCAGGAATGCTCTTAAGCGGCAAACGGTTGCCGGTTTCGATTGGCGCTTCGTCTGAAGACTCGATTCGCTGACCAACCTTCATGCCATTTGCAGCCAAAATATAGTGATATGTATCGGTGGAGTCTTTAATACGAGCAATGTTCGCGCTGCGATTTGGATCGTATTCGATCGCTTCAATAACCGCAGTTACCCCAGGAGCAAGCTTAAAGTTCATAATTCGGTAGAATCGCTTGGCACCACCACCACGGTGTCGAGTTGTAATTCGTCCCTGGTTGTTGCGGCCATTTGTCCGAGTTTTGATTTTGATCAAAGACTTAACCGGTCGTTTTGTGGTAACAGCGTCAAAGTCGCGCGTAGTCATACCACGGCGGGCTGGAGTTGTTGGATTGTATTGTTTAATCGCCATGATTATTTCTCCGCCTCTGTCTTAGACTTTTTGGCTTTTTTGGCAGATTTCTCAGCGTCTTTAGCAGCTTGCTTTTCTGCTTCTTCGATTTCACCGAAGATGTTGATCTTGTCGCCAGCTTTAATCCGAACAAACGCTTTCTTTACATCTGCGCGCTGACCAAGCGTGCGGCCGCCGCGCTTTTTGTAAGCTTGCTTAACCTTGCCTTTAACAATCGCAATGCGCACGTCTTCAACAGTTACATCAAACTGTGCGGCAACAGCGTCAGCAACTGTCATTTTATTAGCGTCAGTCGGAACTTGGAATACATAGGTATTGGTTTTGCTTGATGCGTAGGCTTTTTCGCTCATGCGAGGCTTGAGAGTCATAGTCTTCATTACTTGGCCCTCCCACTTGTGCTTCGAAGCCTTGGCGAAGGAGTAAGCCATTCGCTAATGACGTCGAGTGATTTCTTGCTAATAATAATTGTGTCGGCGTTGAGGATATCATAAACATTTAGGTAATTTGCGCTGACAACCTGAAGACCAGGGATATTTTGCGTGGCGCGAAGTTTATCGTCGCCTTTTTGATCAACGACACAAACAATGCGGTTTCCTTTAACTGCGCCGACTTTTTGGAGGAATGCAGCCATGTCTTTTGTCTTTCCATCCAGGGTCGTAAAATCTTCAACAACTGAGATAACATCAGATTGAGCAGCAAGCGTCAGTGCTTGTCGCACGGCTTGGCGTTTAGCAGTTACGTTCATCTTGTGGGCATAATTTTCGTTGCCCTCTGGGCCAAATGCAATACCACCACCGCGCCAAATGATGTTTCGACTTGAGCCAAATCGTGCTCGGCCAGTACCTTTTTGCTTCCACGGCTTCTTACCACCACCAGAAACTTCACCACGCTTCAATGTTTTAGCAAGGTTAACGCGGCCATTTGCAAGATATGCAACATATGCAGATTTAAGCAGTTCGTGATTTGGTACTTCGACAGCGAACACTGCTTTATCAAGCTTGGCTGGCGTTGTCGCTTTGGTTCCCGATTTAGTAAAAGTCGCGACAGCCATTACTGACAACCTCCCGAAAAAGAAACTAGGAAATAGGAACTAGAAACTAGTTGTTTTGCTACTTTCTGATTTCTAATTGCTAGTTTCATGATTCGACACCTCGAATCAATACGATTCCTTTTTTCGGACCTGGCACTGCGCCGGTAACACCAAGTACACCGAGATCTGTATCAACAATTGCGATTTTAAGGTTCTTGATCGTAACTTGCTCGTGGCCCATTTGGCCGGCCATTTTTTTGCCTTTGAAAATCTTTTGTGGATACATAGACCCGATTGAACCCGGGCGACGATAGCTACGACCACCGTGCGTTTTGCGGCCGCGGTGGAAGTTGTGTCGTTTAATTGTACCGGCCCAACCCTTACCTTTGCTGGTAGCAGTTACATTAACGACATCGCCAACATTAAAAACGTCGGCTGAGATGTTCTCGCCGACCTTCATATTTTCTTCAATTTCTGGAATACAAAATTCACGAATAACCGCTGGCTGCGCCTTCGCGTTCTTGAGGTGGCCAGTCATGGCTTTGCCAAGATTCTTTGCCTTTTCAAAACCGACTTGCAAAGCGGTGTAGCCATCTTTTTCGGTGTCTTTAACTTGGGTAATCACGTTATCAGAAGCAGCAAGCAAAGTAACAGGAACCACCACACCGTCTTCGTTGATGGTGCTGGTCATACCGATTTTGCGGGTGACGAGTGCTCGTAGCGGCACGTTTGCTTCCTTTCGTTATTCCAGAGTTTATACGCTCCAGATTTTGATAGCTCAAGCCACAGTGCTTGGTCTTTGGCGGTTTTTACCTCTGTTTGGACGGTAAACCTACAATCAAATAACCAAGGTTTTTTGAGTTATGCTCGGTACAGAGTAACAGAAATACAGTACCTCTGTCAAGCTGATGTTAATTCTACAATTAAGTTCATCAGCTCAGCGCAAATATGCCTGCCCAGCGTCAAATCCTGAGCGAAGCAGTCTGCAATCAGATTGTGGAGCTTCAAGATTTTGGTGCTCGGGTTGTTTATTCTACTGCGTTCTAGTCACAAGCTAAACTCGTGCGTCTAGGATAAGCTGCACCGGATCCATAGTACCAACACCCTGGATTAGAATAAGCCGACCGGTACGATCTTCTTCGATTTGACTCTGCGACTCATCAATTTCA
>CAYQXB010000099.1:0-2900 GCA_964421475.1 uncultured Candidatus Saccharibacteria bacterium | reverse complement strand
AAAAACATCGCTGACCATTTCAATGTCATAGGGCTCACCACCAATACCAATTGCTCGCAAGTTGTTTGCGCCGTCCAGTATCCCGAGCGCAGTTGCTCTTGCGCTGTCGAGCTGATCATCGCTCATGCCGTTGTATGCGGCCTCGACGTTGTCGCGCAAAATCCTAAAATCAATACCGTGCTGTTTAAATTCACCGTCGACAATTGCCGTAATCTCGTCCAAACTTTGTGCGTGATCAATTTTTTCGAGTGCAGCTTGATCGATAACTGGTTGTGCAAATTCAGTATCGGCAAAGTTGCGCTGTAGTGTTTCGAGATCCCCCATCTTGTAAGCCTCGATATTTGCTTTAACTCGTTTTGCGGCCTCTTGTCGGGCCGGACTTTCCAGCTCAGTTTCGAGCACAGTCTTTTCAGGCATTGGGTCTGCAGAAGTCGGCGCCATATTACTTAAAATAGCCGCCATACCCACCACCCCAGCGATTTTGCCAATGGCCGTGAGCATTCGACGCTGCTTTTCGGGCGCCTGAACATCCATAAACGCTTTTTCTGCTTCACTCGGTTCGCCACGAATCACCCTGATATTTTCGGGCGGCGGATCGTCTTTAAGGCTCGTCCAGTCCAGCTCGACCGTTAAGACATCATCGTTCTCGTCTGTTTTCTTCACTTCGTACGACTCACTCGATAAGCGGGCCATTCCGGGCACCAGCCATCCTGGTTTACATTCGGTCGACTCGGCTCGAAGATCGGGATCCTCCAGGAACATTTTATCAATACTATCGCCTCGACGCGCAATGAGCATGACACTGTGTAGCTCCTGCTTGTGCGGATGCTCGGTCAGTACAACAGCCAGTGGCTCCACCCAGTTTGGTACTGGCGGCAAGTGGTAATCCTGAAACCGAAACGAAAGCGGACTGATGATCGCATCGTCATCATCTTTTGCGAATACGAGATGATCGCCAATAGCAATCGGTTCGCTGGCTTCTTGCAATGCTTTTATGCCAGGCTGACTGTTCAAAAAACTATCGTGCGTTTCGCGCCGAGCACCTATTTCATGCGCTGCTGCTTGTCGCTGTTCTGGATTATTGCTGTGCAAGTAACCGGCGACTTGTGATGTGTCGGGTGAGGTATCTTCAGGGGTCGAAGACCACGGCACTTCAGTAATGAGCGTGGGCGTTTGAGCGGTGTCGGGCTGACCTGGTGATTGCGGCGGATTCATGTTTTTATTTCAGATTAACTACTGGTAATTCTACCACATCTGTTGGGCTATTGAACAATCGACCACCTCCACTACTAATTGCTGCTGACCAATTTGAGTTCTTTATTCCAGGGTGTATTCCAGGGTGTCTCCCTGGAAAAATCTTTTCTTTGCCAAAACACAAAGTAAACGCGGCTACTCTAAATCATTCTTGCTTAGTGGTAACGATTCGGTTATCTGACCAGACTCAACTAATGCTTTAGCTTTTCTGATAAAATCTTCTTCGTCAATTTCCGGAGCAGATACTGCCTCTCCGTTTACTCTCGTTAGTCGAGCCATGCCGTAGATAGGTTCACTAATTCTAGTTTGTTCGACGTTTTCTTGCGTGCTCTCTTGAGCCGGTTTAGGTGCAGGAGCTGTCACTGTGTTCTCATCTATTTGGCTAGCAGATTCTTCGGCTTCTTTATCTTGTCGATAACGCTTACTAATTCCCCATGCTCTAAGTTTACCCAGCTTTACCGCGTCATCTGCCGCTTTTATATAATCTCTTTGGTCTGCTAGCAGATCATTCCTATCTGGAAATTCTCCCTTAGTTTTTTGTTCCCAGGTAACTTGACGTTGATCAGGATATTTTTGGTAATGCTCTTCCAGCTGCTCTGTAATTTCGCCATTCACTGTTTCTCTGAGTGCGGTCGCATATTCCCGATGAGGCTTTTCGGCATATGCCATAAGCTCAGCCTCTACAGGATCCTGGATGAAATGTCCTTAACCGGGACGTACGTCGGGAGTTGGTTGCGGAGTTTCAGACATTTCTATTTTCCTGTTTTTCGTTTTTTTGATTTATCTTGCTACAGCATAGCATGCTAACGCTTATTTGTCAACTTGCAACACCTCTGTTAGAATATACTTCATGTCTTCTTTATCGATTGGAATTGTTGGGTTGCCGAATGTTGGCAAAAGTACCCTATTTAACGCGCTGACCAATAATAATATTTTGGCGGCTAATTATCCGTTTGCGACGATTGAGCCGAACACCGGCATTGTGCCGATTCCTGATGCTCGTCTTAAACAACTATCCGATCTATACAACAACGCACCGATCGTTCCGGCAACTGTTACATTTGTTGATATCGCTGGTCTTGTGGCTGGTGCATCCAAAGGTGAAGGTCTGGGCAACCAGTTTTTAGCAAATATTCGCTCGTGTAACGCAATTGCGCATGTGGTTCGCGCCTTTGAAGACGCCGATATTCAGCACGTTGATACCGATCACAACCCGCAAAAAGACATCGACGTTATTAACACCGAGCTCATTTTGGCTGATCTACAAACCGTTGATAATCGCCTGCCAAAGTTCGAAAAAGAAGCTCGGGCTAATCCAAAGCTCAAACCAATTGCCGACACATTAAAACGAATAAAAGAATTGCTCGACGACGGCACACCCCTGTCAGCTGTGGACGATATTGATCACGAACACATTGCTGATTTGCATTTACTGACTGCTAAACCGGTTATTTACATATTTAACGTCGACGAAACCACGATTGCTGATGACGCCAAAAAAACGGAGCTAACTAAACTTGTTGCGCCTGCTCAGGCACTATTTGTCTGCGCAAAAATCGAAGCCGAGCTAAACGGACTCGACGAAGCCGATGCGCAAGAATTATTAGAAAGCTACGGACAGAGCGAGCGCGGCCTAAACCAAGTTA
>CAYQXB010000098.1:0-2996 GCA_964421475.1 uncultured Candidatus Saccharibacteria bacterium | reverse complement strand
AAAAGTTCTCTCGGACGATACCGTGCGCAAGCAGCTGGTAGCTCGAGGCTCGAAAGTAGCGAAAGAATATTCGTGGGAGCGTATGGCAAACCAAACGCTTGAGGTTTTTGATCGGGTGCTTAAAGACTAGCTGAGTTAGTCTTCTTTTTCTTCGTTCTCGTTTTTTTCACTTTTGTTTTCTTCGGGTGCTTCGCTCTCTTTATTTTCGGATGCTCCCGCGGCGGGCTTGAGCACAACTCTGCGGTCGCGGCCTTCGCCAATTGATTCTGTTTCCAGTCCGTGCTCGGTGGCAACTTTGTGCACCACACGGCGATCAGCAGAGTTCATTGGTCGCAGTTCGCGAGTTTCGTTTGAATCTTTGACTGACTTAATCCACTCTTCTGCTTTTATCGCCAGCCGTTCGGCGCGCTGTTTTTTATAATCAGCAATGTCGACATGCACGCGGCTGTACTGATACTCGTTGTTCCGCAGCGCAGTACTTGTCATAAATTGGAGCGCTCGAATCGTGTCGCCGTGTTGTCCGATCAAAAAACCGTTGAGATGCGTCGAGGGCACATGAAGCTCGATCACGTCGTCTTCATTGGCGGTTGCGTAAATATCAGTGTTGAGCCCAAAGAATGACAACACGTCTTCGAGGAATTTCTTGGCATACTGAATACTGCTTTCCAGATCTTGTTTGTCGGCAGTTTGCTTGCTATCACTCATTTCTTCCTCCGTTTCTTGCCACCCTTATTGCTCTTACTCGCCTTCTTGGCTGGCTTTTTCTTGGCCGGAATTACTTCACCCTCGATTACTTTGCCGGTTGTTTTGTCCTCGGCAATATTTTCCAACTCAATTTTATCTTTGTTAAGAACGCGACTTTGTTGGAAGATTGCTACCAAACCGGTCGTTAGCCAGTACAACGGCAATGCCGCCGGTAAACGAACAGTAAAAATAAACACCATGACCGGTACAAAGAACCGCATATTGCGACTGACCGCTGCGTTAACGTCTGAGTTTTCGGTTTGCTTGCCACCGCCAGCATCTTTGAGGATTTGACGAAGCCCTTTTGCGTCTTTGTCGTCAGGCAAAAGCTGTTTGCTCTGGTAGTACTGCGCGATGGCGCTCGCAGCAACGATGAGCAGGGCAGGTAAATATACTGGACCACCGGCCGGCAGAGCAGCTTTCTTTAGGTCAACCAAGCCGAGGAACATCGTGTTAAAGTCACCAATATTTTGGCTGAGATGTTGCACCCACGGCAAGTGCTGCACAAACGAATAGGTAAAGGTCGTAATTGATTGCGGATCATTGATAACTTTGTTAAGCCCGCTGTAGAGCGCAATTAGAATTGGAATCTGGACAATCAGCAACCCCAACGAAGAAAATGGATTGATCTGTTTTTCTTTGTACAGCTCCATCACCATCAGTGATTCTTTTTGGCGATCACCTTTGGTTTCTTTTTTGATGCGGCGCAGCTCTGGCTGCAAATCTCGCATCGCCTTGGCGTGGTGCAATTGTTTCTTGATAAGCGGCCACATCAACAAGCGAACAAGGATCGTAAACAGAATGATCGTTATGCCAAAGTCATGTCCGGGCAGGAGGGCATAGATAACAACGAGCAGGTTAAAAATTGGCTGAACAATGATAGTAGTGAACATCTCGACTCCTTCGGTGACGTCATAGCGGATAAATTGTACTTTTTATAATAGCACTGCTGGCTAGTTTTTTGGATGCTTTGCGGCGTTGTCGCTTTGAGCCCGCGCAAACAACGAGCGAAGCATTTTTTCTATATCCGCACTTGGTGCCTCCGCTAAATCTGCGCTATACACAGTAAGCACAAAGTCGTAGGGCTCGTTGATCTGGAGGTTGAGCTGCCGAAAATGCTCGTACAGGCGGCGGCGTATTCGGTTGCGGACTACGGCTGATTTATGCACCTTACGGCTCACCACCACACTCAGTCGATAGGTTTTTCGGCGAGTATTCAATCCATAGCGCAGCGCGCAGTTTTTGTCGCGCACAGTTTGCCCGGTTTTAAATACAAATCGCAAACTGCCTAATCCGTGAAACCGATGCGACGTATCAATCATGTCTATAGCTTAGCAAACTAACAAACGACCAGCACTGTTTTGCTTTTTCTGGATACAGTGCTGGCTTAATGTGGTTTTACGCTTTTTAGTGAGTCAGTTGCTTGCGACCCTTGAGACGGCGGCGCTTTAAAACACGCTGCCCAGCTTTGCTTGCCATGCGCTTAAAAAAGCCATGCTCTCGGGCTCGGTGTCGCTTTTTTGGTTGATAGGTTCGTTTTGGCATACATTTATTCTTTCTGAATTGCTAACCTATAAAAACTACCAGAAAAACACTGTTTTTGCAAGAGAACCGCCACTATAAAAGTGGCTCTGCTTGTCGGTTATTGCCAGCCAATTGATATATATCCAACGCGAAGCGTCCCTTTGTTGCCAAAACCCCAACCGACTTCAGCACTTCGGTCTTGGTTGATTGGTGTAGTCAGCGTTCTGTATTGGGTGCAAAATTCCTGATAGTCTTTGGTAGCAGCTATGTTAAAAGTCTCTGTGAAGCCTTGTCCATTTGGGTGTGTTATCACAAATTGCCCGGTGCCAGATAGCAGTTTGACTTTTGCGCAAGATCGCACCTGTTTGGCTGAAGGCGGTAGCACAATTCCTTTTTTCATGTGCACAAACTTGTTACCAGCGCCACCGGTCATCTCCCAAACTGGAGTGTTGGCCTTGCTGCCCTGACTTTCGTTAACCATGGTTGCATCACTTGGTTCGTACACTTTTAGGGTGCTACCACCAAATGCCTGGACGTTATTCGAAGCAGCAAAACTTCTGTACGCCATCCAACCACCTCCGATTAATGCAAAAACGAGTAGAAACAGAACGAGTCTACCCCTACTGCCCACAGACGGTATTTTTTTGATTGAGAACTTTTTATTCTTTTGTTTCGAGACCATTTTTTCCTTCTTTCATGTAATGGCGCTTATGTTTGCTTCATATTAC
>CAYQXB010000097.1:0-3103 GCA_964421475.1 uncultured Candidatus Saccharibacteria bacterium | reverse complement strand
GCGACAGCGTTCATGGCTAGAATGCCTTCTTTTCTTCGATGATGGTGAAGCCAGAGTCTTTCTTTTTTAGATTTTTTAGTTGTTGATGCATTGTTGTGGTGCCCTTCTCCTCTGTTATAAGAGGATGTTATTAATGCTTATGTTTGTATAGTATATTCGAAGATTGTAAAAATCAAGTCTTTACATTAAATACACTGCCACTGTGTAGTACTTCCGGTCTCAATCTGATACACCGCAATGATACCAGTCCCTGGTTTTTTGCTGCTTATTGATGAACCACAGGCAGCACTCGTAACAAGGTTAACTTTTGTCGGGTCTGCCCATTCATTCCCAGTGAGGTCAGTGTAACCGCCTGTGTAGGGCGCAATATTAATACCCTCAAAAAAACCAAGCTTACCGGCAAGAGCCCCTACCTCTGTAACGTTTGTAGCGTTTTCACCATCTGGAAACGCATTAGAGTGCGTCGTGCGCCACTCGTTGGCAGCCGCTAGGACTCGAGCCGCATCACTCTTTCGTTGGTTATTGCGAGAGTTACGTTGGAGTGCTGGTACAGCCAGGAAGACGATCAGGATGATGACGGCGGCGATGACCAGGACGATCATGACTTCGATGATGGTGAAGCCTTTGTCCTTGTGGGACAAACTGGTGAAACCTTCAGTTCGTTTTTTTATGCTTTGCATTGTTGTGGTGCCCTTTCTACTTTTCTAACTTATATTCTAAGTCTATAAGATGTTAGCTATACGCTTGTGCTTATAATATCCCCTATCAGCGTTGTTGGCAAGCAACTATACACAGGCTGATTCTGTGCCGGTTTTGGTGGTGCGAGCATAAATAACCGAAAATTGGCCGCCACTACTCACTTCTTTTTCTTGGAAACAGTTTGATTTGTTAACCAGAATCAAGGCATTTTTGCTCAAACCATACGCCACGAGCGAATTCTGCGTGATGTCGCCTTCGACAAATTCGCCATCAATAATAAACACGGTGTAGGTTTTGCTTTGACCTTGAATGCTGGCAACGATCTCGTCACGGTTTTCGCCTTTTTCACATAAGCGCAGCGTGCCAGGATCAACCACACATGGTTCGGGCCAAAAGTTATTGTTTGCTTTTTGCCATGCTAACGCAGATTCTTTTAGGATCACGGCATCTTGTTTTTCGCGAGCACTCACGCTACTACGTTGCCATAGCCGAAACCCAAGCAAGCTCGCCAGCGCAATATCAATAAGTATCAGTGTGACAATTACGACTACAGCCCGTATTGACCAACGGTGCTTTTGGAGCGTGGAATGTGACGGATAGTCCATACACCTATCCTACACACTTTAGGCTCAGTCCGCTGCCCGTTTCTTGCGAATACAGTACGACCAGCCCCGCGCCAGGCTGCAAATTATTCTGATTGCCGCAGGCTGCCAGCGAACGAACCAGCACCGAATCACCGACGTAATTGACAACATCCGGGTTACTCAGCGAATTATCCAGGTACATAAGATCATTTCCGAACTGCACGTAATTAATGCTCCATATCCCGTCGTAAAATCCCAACTTTCCGGCCATCGACTCAATGACGCTGCGACTGCCGTCCAGGCACGGCGGAATAGTCCCCGCTGGCCGACTCTCCATATCGTTACAATGCGGCAAGGCGTTGGCGTTAAGTGTTCGCCACTCCTGGGCCGCCGATAATACCCGGGTGGCATCATTTTTGCGAGCATTATTGCGGGAATTTCGCTGCAGTGATGGAACCGCCAAAAAAATAATCAGAATTATCGCCGCAGCGATGACCAGGACGATCATGACTTCGATAATGGTAAATCCACTACTTGCAGGCGACCCGGTGGAGCCGGATTTTTGCGAGGAGTGGCTTCGGTACATATTGTTACCTACTTGTGTTCCTATTGTTGAATTAAGTCCTGGCCGACCAGACCATACACTGGTAGTAACACTGCGACCACAATCAGTACCGCCATAATACCCATCAGGATCATCAGTACTGGTTCGATAGTGCTCGAAATGGTGCGGATTTCGTTGTCGACTTCGCGCTCGTAATAATCGGCGGTTTTGCCCAACATTTGCTGCACCGAGCCGGATTCTTCACCAATACGCAACATGTCCGGCACCAACGGCAAGAAGTTCGGGTCACCGCGCAGTGATTCCGACAGTGCTTTACCGCCCTTGACCTTTTCGGAAGCTTTTTGAATGGACTCTTCAATATGAATATTATTCACGGCGCGACCAGTGATCTCGAGCATTTGAATGAGCGGCACGCCACTCGAAACCAGTGTCGAACCAACTCGCGTAAACCGCGCCATGTACACTTTCATGAACAATCGCCCAATTGGCCACATGCGCATTTTGAGCCGATCCATCACGCGTTTACCGCCCAGGGTTTTTGCCCACTTTGTCGTCAGGAAAATAATCACGCCGAAGAATACCACTATGAATGGCCAAAACTTAATCGTAAATGCCGAGAGCGCCAACATGGCTTTGGTGATAAACGGCAGCGACGCGCCCGGCAAGTCGCGGTAGACTTCTTCGACCGCTGGCAGCACCTTGACCACCATAAAAATAACCACGCCGAGCATCACGACCAGCACAATAATCGGGTAAATCATCGCGCCGCGGATTTTGCTTAAGATTTCGGCGTCTTTTTCTTTCTGATTTGCGATGCGCTCCAGCGAGGTATCAAGCGTACCCGACACTTCGCCGGCAGCAACTAAACTCACGAAAACTTCGTCAAAAACATTTGGATGCCGTTTGAGCGCTGCCGAGAACGACGTGCCTGATTCAACATCAGCAATAACCTGATTGATAATCAGTTGGAATTTTTTATTCTGCGTCTGTGCCGAGACATTGCGCAAACTCTGCACCAGCGGCAAACCGGCGTTAATCAGTGTCGACAGCTGACGCGAAAACAACACCTTGTCTTTAATCTTAATACGCTGCGTAAACTTACTCAGTCCGCTGTTGCCAGCCGATTGAGCTTGAATCGAAATTGGTGCTAGACCCTCTTTTTGCAGTGCAGCGGCAGCGCCTTGCTCACTGTCCGCCTGCATACTGGCCGATACTTTTTTGCCAGTCGCCGGGTCGCGTGCAGTGTATTTAAACG
>CAYQXB010000096.1:0-3173 GCA_964421475.1 uncultured Candidatus Saccharibacteria bacterium | reverse complement strand
CTTGGCTGGCCGGCGGCGCGGGCGGCGTAAATCCGAAAGAGAACTATTGCCCATCCAGAAAAAACTCGAGCAAGAAGTCAAAAATCTTAATGAAACGATTGCTCAAAAAGAATCCGAAGTACGCTACGCTGCCCGTGAGCAACTGGCGCCAAAAGTTGCGGTTCGCGTGCAAGAACGGCCGGCTGCAACTCGATCAACAGAAGCAATCGTGCCATTGCCGGTTGAATCTCCCGCAACTAAACCTGAAGCACCTCAAGTTGAACAAACAGAATCACCGTCACCATCACCGTCACGTTTTGAAGCGAGTCACACCGAAAATCAATCTCGACCAATTGAAACGCTGGATGCCAAAAAAGTTGATTGGCGAGTTGCTAACTTTAATGAAGTGTTGGCCATGGCTGCAACAATTGAAGTACGCGACAAACAGCACCGTCGTCGCAACATCAAAGAAATGTTTGAGCGTGGTTCGATCTCGCGCGAAGAAGTCCGTCGCTTGATAGTTGAGTTTGCGCGTGGTGCTTCAGCCGAAACGCTCCGACCGCGCATGAAAACTATTGAAACGATGGAAACGAGCGCGCTGGCGCCGGAACATTCTGGTTCCAGTTCCGGAGAATTTAACGACGCAAAACAAGGTTCGTCTGGCGGCCAACAATCCAGCGAAGCAGCGTTCTTGCCGAGCGCGCAGCCTCAAACGACGAATTCTCAAACCACAGCGGACGACCATCAAACTGATATACCGCCATCCATTTTTAGTTCCTTGGAGCACACATCAAAACCTCGCGACAATCAGCTCAAAACAGTGGTAGCTGCCAGCGCAGCAACCGGCGTTATAATTGCAATTTCATTGCTTTTGTGGTTAAAATAGTAAGATGAACAAAGTCATTTTGTACTACAAATTTGTGCCGGTTGCCGACCCGCAGATGACGATGCGGTGGCAGCGTGAGCTTTGCGTGCGTTTGAATCTCAAAGGCAGAATTATCATTAGCAAACACGGTATCAATGGTACGCTTGGCGGTAATATTGAAAACCTGCGAGAGTATAAACGCGAAATGAATCGCTCAGTAACTTTTAAGGGGATAACGTACAAATGGTCGGATGGCACTGGCAACGATTTTCCACGCTTGAGCATTAAGGTGCGTGATGAGTTGGTGGCATTTGGTATTCCCGACGAAATCAAAGTTGATGAATCCGGCGTGGTGGGCGGCGGCAAACACTTAAAACCTGAAGCATTACACAAATTAGTGCAAGAAAAGGATGTCGTATTTTTTGATGGCCGAAACGCCTACGAAGCGAACATCGGCAAGTTCAAAGACGCGGTGATTCCGGACACCAAAACCACGCACGATTTTATCTCCGAGCTTGAATCCGACAAGTACAACGACATCAAAGACAAGCCGGTGGTCACGTATTGTACGGGCGGGATTCGCTGCGAAATCCTCTCGACGGCCATGAAAAACCGCGGCTTCAAAGAGGTATATCAAATTGATGGTGGGATTGTAAAATACGGCGAAACGTATGGCGATGATGGTTTGTGGGAAGGCGCGCTGCATATTTTTGACGACCGGATGGTGCATCGATTTTCGGACAAATCCAAAGATATTGGCGAGTGCGTGCACTGCTCGGCAAAAACGAGTAATTACGAAAACTGCGCTGACGTTTCATGCAATCGTTTAGTATTGGTCTGTGGGGGCTGCCGAAACCAGGATTTGTGCGAGCTTCACGCTCCACAAGAAGCGACCGCATGAACAAAAAGTTAGAAAAAAAGCTCGCTAACTTACCAAAAGAGCCCGGCGTCTATCAATATAAAAATCAAATCGACGAGATTATTTATATTGGCAAAGCGGCGGTGCTGCGAAACCGTGTGCGACAGTATTTTCAAAAAAGTCGGTCCCAAAGCGGAAGAATGGATGCTAAAACCGAGGCGCTGGTTTCCGAAATTACCGATGTAAAATGGATTACCGTCGAAACTGAGCTGGATGCGTTATTCCTAGAAGCCGAGTTAATTCGCCGCTACAAACCGCGTTATAATATTTTGCTGCGCGACGATAAAAGCAGTGGTTTTGTGCGTATTAACTATAATTCCGATCATCCAACGGTGACGATTACGCGTCGGCCGCTTGATGACGGTGCGGACTATTTCGGTCCGTATTACAGCGTGTTTGCAGTTAAAAAAGCGCTGCATTATTTGCGCCGCGCGTTTCCGTATTCCACGCACACCACGGTGCCACGACGCGCTTGTTTGCAATATCACCTTGGATTGTGTCCAGGCTTGGAAGAAGGAAAAACAAACCTTAATGAGTACAAACAAAACCTCAAAAAATTGACGGCGTATTTAAAAGGCGAACGCGTAAAACTTTTGAAACAAATCGAAAAAGACATGAATGCGGCGGCTAAGGCTGAGCAATTTGAAGACGCGGCTCGCTTGCGCAACCAATTGTTTGCATTAAAAGGTTTGACCAAACAAATTGTGTTTGGCGATAAAGAATTTTTGGATATCAGCAAAGATGAGGGCTTGGTAGAACTCACCGAACTGTTGGGCTTGCCTGCGCCACCGCGCCGGATCGAGGGCTACGATATCAGCCACATGAGCGGCACCGACAATGTCGCCAGCATGGTTGTTTTTACGAACGGCTTGCCCAATAAAACCGAGTACCGCAAGTTCAAAATGCGAATTTTGGGCAACGACGATTTTGCACACATGCACGAAACGATCACCCGAAGATTAAGTGAGCAAAATCGTAAGTCTTGGGGGCTGCCGGATTTGTTTTTGATCGACGGCGGCAAAGGACAATTAAACGCCGCGCTTGATGCTCGCGACGCGGCCGGGCTGCAAAATATTCCAATGATTGGTCTTGCCAAGCGCGAGGAAGAAATTGTCGTGCATAATATGCGTTCGATTCCGAATGTTCAAAATCAGCTGAGTGAAGAATTACGCTGCATCTGCTGCCAAAAAGCTCGCACGCCGTAAAGTTACTCCAGCGGATTCGCGACGAATCACACCGCTTTGCGGTTAGTTATCACACGGTTTTGAAACGACAGCGGCAGACTTCGAGCCGCTTAGACGACATTCCAACTATTGGCCCATTGACGCGGGGGAAACTCTTGCGTACATTTGGTTCCATGAAACGTGTGATGGAAGCTCGACAATTTGAGTTAGAGCAAACAATTGGTGT
>CAYQXB010000095.1:0-3192 GCA_964421475.1 uncultured Candidatus Saccharibacteria bacterium | reverse complement strand
ATGGCGTTTACTGCAGCAACAAAAGCTACCTACAAAAAAATACATACGTTTGAGCCCGATAAAGACAACTACAAAAAGTTACTCCAAACAATAAAAGACAATAAACTCAAAAATGTGCAGGCCTATAATATGGGTGCATGGTCGAAAAAAACGCAACTTCACTTTTCTGCTGAAGCCAACATGGGGACATTTGTAGATAAAGGTGAAGTTATGGTAGACGTTAATACAATCGACACTATTACTCGTGGAGACAAGGTAACATACATAAAAATGGATATCGAAGGAGCTGAACTTCCAGCACTTCGTGGCGCCGAAAAAACAATTCGCGAGCACAAGCCAAAGCTTGCAATATGCGTCTACCATAAACCAGAAGACCTCATAACGATTCCGCAGTATATACGATCGCTCAATCCTGGCTACACGTTGTACCTTCGTCACCATCAGCATATGTCGTGGGAAATGGTTTTGTACGCGGTAGCCAAGTAATCATTTATACTAGAATATGCAATGAGGATAAGACAATCATGAAGACAAGCCGACCACTCGTTTCCATAATTTGTGTAACGTACAACCAAGAAAAATATATTGCCCAAGCACTTGAAAGTTTTTTAGTGCAAGAAACAAATTTTGATTTCGAAGTGCTTGTTCACGATGATGCTTCAACTGATAAAACGCCCAAGATTCTTAAAAAGTACGCTCAAAAATACCCAGCAATAATAAAACCGATCTTCGAGAAAAAGAATCAGTACTCGCGGGGTAAGACTGATTTTATAAAGCACATGCACGAATCTGCGAAAGGCAAATACTTGGCGCAGTGCGAGGGTGATGATTACTGGACAGATCCCACTAAGCTGCAGCGACAAGTTGATTTTATGGAGGAGCACTCGGATTATTCGATGTGTTTCCATCCGGTAGAGGTTGTGTTTGATAAGAATGAAGAAAAGAATTTTATTAACCCTAGCCCAAAACCAGGAAACAAATTTACGGTTGAGGAGCTATTAAAAGCAAACTTTATCCAGTCAAACTCAGTCATGTACAAGAAGCAGACCTATAAAAATGTTCCCCATGACGTGACGCCACTCGACTGGTACATAAGCTTGTATCACGCACAGTTCGGCAAGATTGGATTCATAAATCGGGTCATGTCGGTGTATCGACGGCATCAAGGTGGTCTTTGGTGGTCGTCGTACAAAGATAATGATGTTTTCTGGAAACAATTTGGCCTGACGCACCTCAAATTCTACGCAGAAGTTTACAAACTGTACGGAGATACAAAAAAGTATAAAGGTATTATTGAAACGTACGCGTGTTACGTGTTCAATAAAATCATCGAGACGGACAAAAAGTACAAACGAAATGATTTGAAGATAGCTACCAAAGAATATCCGGAGTTTGCTGAAGCGTACATGATAGGCAAGTTTGAAGAAAATATTTTCCGTGAAGCAGTCATGGCCGACCAAGAAAATAACTTGATAAGGATGCGATCTCAGGTAGATGCGCGAGATCATTCCATTGCTGAGCTTACTGACAGGATACGCACTATGAAGGCATCAAGGTTCTGGCATGCTCGCAACAAAGTGGCAAAAATTATCGGTCGGGAAGTCATCTAATAGCTTTGTTGGTGGCGCCTCTCTTGTCTGGTAGACTTAGTACTGACTATGCCTACACCAAAAAAGACCCGCGAAGCCGAACTGGAGCAAGCACTTCAATTTGCGAACGTCACCCTACAAAAACGCACTAAAGAAGCCGAAAAATACCGCAAACAATTGGCGAGTATTAAAGATACACGATTGTTTTATATCTACTTAGTTATGAGGAAGGCGCTTAATTCGCCACGCTGGTTGTTGCATAAGGTCAACAAAGTTGGCTATCACGCAGCACGTCAAGTGCTGAAGACGGATGCAACACGTCGCGTTGCAATAAAAGGTTCAAAAGCAGTGCGCCGAATCGTGCCAGCTGCCGGCAAGAGCAAGAGCACCCGAATCTTCGTCGAAGCATTGGACGCGACTCGTCGCCGTCAATACGAGCAATGGGTTACAAATCACTGGCCAACCGAAAGCACAATCGAAGCACAACGAAGCGAATCGAAAAACTGGAAGCAACAGCCGCTGATTAGTATCCTTGTGCCAACCTATGATACCGAGCACAAGTTCTTAAAAGATCTGATCAATTCGGTGCATGCCCAAAGCTACGAAAACTGGGAGTTGTGTTTTGCCGACGATGCCTCGTCTGATGCTCAGGTCCGTACGATAATACAAGACGCAGCGCACCAAGACGACCGAATCAAGTATGTGTTTAGAAAGCAAAATGGGCATATTTCGGAAGCATCAAATAGCGCACTGGAGATTGCCACGGGTGAGTTCGTGGCGCTACTCGATCACGATGATTTGCTCTGGCCAAATGCCTTGTACGAAAATGTTAAAGCGATTAACGGCAATCAAGAGATTGATCTTTTGTATTCAGACGAGGAAAAAATATCTGAGAACGGCAAGACCCATGAGGATCCTTATTTTAAACCAGACTGGAGTCCGGATCAGTTGCGCTGCCACAATTACGTGACACACTTTACCGTTATAAGAACCAGTCTTGCCAAAAAAGTTGGCGGTTTTCGCAAGGGCGTTGAAGGTGCGCAGGACTGGGACATTATTTTGCGGGCGAGCCGACAGGCGCGCAGCATTTATCATATTCCAACAATTCTTTACAGTTGGCGAAAAGCTAAGAATTCGACAGCACTTCGCGCGGACGCCAAAGGCTACGCCTGGAAAGTGCAAAAAAATCTGCTTGAAGACGATATGAAAGATCGCGGGTACGAAGGAACAGTCGTCAAAACTGAACTGCTTGGGCTTTGGAAAATAAAGTACAAGCTTGATATGCCGCTCGTTTCAATTATTATTCCAACCAAAGATCAGTACGACTTAATCGCACAGTGCCTCGAGTCGATCGCCAACTATACGACGTATCCAAATTATGAGATCGTCGTTGTTGATACCGGATCGTCTGACGAGAATGTCTGGACACTGTATGAAAAATTTGCGCCAGAAAAAGTTCGCGTTGAAAAATGGATCAAACCATTCAACTTTTCGAGTGTTTGTAACTTTGGAGCAAGCAAGGCGAACGGTGAGTACTTACTTTTTCTAAACAATGATACCCAGGTTATTACGCCAACCTGGATCGAGGGACTACTTGGACAAG
>CAYQXB010000094.1:0-3226 GCA_964421475.1 uncultured Candidatus Saccharibacteria bacterium | reverse complement strand
GCCGAACATGTTGGTGCGGTGCAGATGGAACTTGGTCAACGCCGTGCAACATTGAAAGAACAGTTTGCCAGCCCGAAAGGCGTGACGAAACTTGTCTATGAATTACCGACCCGCGCACTGCTGGGACTTCGCAACATTTTGATTACTAATACCAAAGGTACGATTGTCATGAACAACTTGATGATCGGCTACCAACCGCTCGGTACAAAACTCGATCAACTTCGAAACGGCGTATTGATTGCCTTCGAAGCTGGCACGACAACTCCGTACGCATTGCAAAACGCCGAAGCACGTGGCACGTGTTTTGTTGGCGGCGGCGAGAAGATTTATGCTGGGCAAATCGTTGGCCTGAACACTCGCCAAGACGATATGGAAATCAATGTGTGTAAAGCAAAACACCTGACCAACATGCGATCCTCAAGCAGTGACGGCGTTGTACAGTTAACCCCTCCAACGGTCTTTAGTCTGGAGCAATGCCTCGACTTTATTGAAAACGATGAACTCTTAGAGGTCACGCCAAAAAGCTTGCGACTCCGCAAACGCGAACTCGACCCAAACAAACGCAAACGCGCAAATAAATAAACAAATAACAAAAGTGTAAGATTTTTGCTTGCGCTTATCCGAGCGCTGCCTTAGGCTGAGAGGTATGTTATTTAAAGCGCATAGAACAGTTAAAAACGTGGCTCAAAAATTGGTGCCTGGTTCGTTTCCAAAGTTGCCAACGCGCAAAAAACGCTCCTATAACCTACACCCGCACGATGTTGAAAAAGCGCGACACTACATTGAGCGCTATTGGCAAAAACTAGAGCGCTTTCACCCGAAGGATGACGAAACACTACTTGGACTACCGAATCCTTACTTAGTGCCAGCCTACGAAAAGGGCCACGAGTTTGACTTCAACGAAATGTACTACTGGGACAGTTATTTTATGGTGCAGGGTATGTTGGACGCCGAGCATCAAGAACTGGTTGAGGGAATTTTGGATAATCTGATTAGCTTGCAAAAACGGTTTAAGATTATTCCAAATGCTTCGCGCACCTATTTGATGGGGCGCTCGCAACCGCCGCTCCTTACGACTTTTATTTTTGATGTGTACGAGGCATTTGGCAAAGACAATAAGTGGTTAAAAGAACGAATAGCCGTAGCCCAAGAAGAATATCAGGTGGTATGGATGGGCGTTTCCAAGCCAAACGCTCGGCAAGTATACCAGGGGCTGAGCCGCAATTATGATATCAATATTTTGCACGATCTGGCCGAGGCCGAAAGCGGCTGGGACATGACGCCGCGTTTTGGGCGCAAGGCGCTCAACTTTTTGCCGGTTGATCTTAACTCACTGTTGTATAAATACGAAGCTGATTTTGCGCGCGCCGCCCGAATTTTGGACGATGAGGTGCAAGCCAAACAATGGGACAAAATGGCAAAAATCCGCCAAAAAACCATGCATAAACTCATGTGGAGTAGCGCGCGCGGATTTTATTACGACTACAATTATGTCAAAGAAAAGCGCGGCTCGGTCGACTCATTGGCTGGGTTTTACCCCATGTGGGCTGGTCTTGTTGATGAAGCTACTGCAAAAAAGTTAGTTAAGAATCTTCGGCACTTTGAAGAAAAAGGCGGCTTGAGCACAACCGACAATAGCCAGTTTAATCAACTGGTGCCAATGCCCGGCATGATGCCCACCCAATGGGCGCATCCCAACGGTTGGGCACCGTTGCAATTCATCGTTATCAAAGGTTTGCAGCGCTACGGGTATCATAACGAAGCGCAGCGGATCGCCATGAAATGGCTCAAAACTAATCTGGATTGGTTTAACAAACACGATGTATTTTTAGAAAAGTATAATGTTGTTGCGCCAACCAAACCACCAATCAAAGGCGTCTATCCGTCGCAAACCGGTTTTGGTTGGACAAATGCCGTGTTTGAGCGATTATGTAGGGAATATGTCGATGAGCAATCCGAAACCTAAACCCGATTGTCCGTTTTGTGATTTTGCCGAGGATCGCACGATCAAAACTGGCAAGCTGAGCCAGTCGCTGCTTTCAAATCCTCGTTTAGTGGTCGGGCATACTTTGGTAATTCCAAAACGGCATGTCGAAAATCCTCAAGACCTGATGAGTGAAGAATTACAAGAAATTTTTGCCGAAATCTGGCGGATCGAACAAAAAATGCTGAAATCCAAACTGGCCACTGGTTGCGATATTCGCCAGCATTATCGTCCGTTTTTAGAAGAAAGCCGCACTAAAGTAAATCACCTGCACTTTCACGTTTTGCCGCGAACACTTGACGACAAATTGCACCAAACATCCATGAAGTTCGAGCTCGATCTTTTTGTCGATTTGAGCGACCACGAGCAACAACAGATGAAAAAGTTGCTCAAGTAGCGTATACTTTACGGGTATGAAGACACGTGCAAACAATCAGATGATGCGCATGATGCAAAAAATGCCCAGCCGGGGCTAATTCTTTTTATTTTCGAAAACTTTATATAACATCTCAAGACAGGTAGACTAGACTCATGAACTATTTCGTAACAACTTCTATTCCGTATGTAAACGGTGCCCCACATATTGGGCACGCGCTGGAATTTGTATTGGCAGATGTTTTGGCGCGACACGCCCGCAGTCAAAAGACCCCGGTTATTTTTAGTACTGGCACCGACGAACATGGTGGCAAAATCGCCGAAAAAGCTCATGAAAACAACATGAATCCCAAGGCATTCACTGACCAAATGAGCGAGCAATTTCAGCGGTTGCAAAAAGACCTCAACATTAGTAATGATCGATTTATTCGTACTACCGATGCTGGCCATGAACAACGCGCAGGGCTTATTTGGCAAGCGCTCCAAAAAGACATTTACAAAAGTTCATACGAGGGCTGGTACTGCACCGGCTGCGAAACATTTGCAACCGAAGCAGTGGTTAAGGCCAATAACGGCGTTTGTCCAGATCACAACCGTCCGTACGAAAAGTTAAAAGAAGAAAACTATTTCTTTAAACTCAGCGCCTACGCCGATACAATCAAAAAAGCGATCGAAGACGGCAGTTTTAGAATTGTGCCTGCCAGTAAAAAACACGAGATTTTAAACATCATCAAAGACGGCTTGACTGATATTAGTATTTCGCGGCCAAAAGACAAAATAAGCTGGGGAATTCCAGTTCCGGGTGATGATTCTCAGGTTATGTATGTGTGGTTCGAGGCGCTGATGAACTATATTACGGTGCTGGGT
>CAYQXB010000093.1:1379-3229 GCA_964421475.1 uncultured Candidatus Saccharibacteria bacterium | reverse complement strand
GGAGAAACCAGTTATGGGCTGACAATGTTTAGCGAAGGATTAGCTAAAAAACAATTAACCGAGGCGCGCAAAAATGCCGATGTTGTTTTGGTCAGTATGCGTTGGGGTACGGAATATTCGCCGAACATTAACGCTCAGCAAAATTCTCAGGCAAACTTTCTAGCCAAGAACGGCGCCGATGTCGTGTTGGGTCATGGGCCGCACGTGCTCGAGCCGGTCAAAAAACTCAAAGGCCAAAACGGTCGCGATACCTACGTGTGGTTTAGCCTCGGGAATTTCTTGAATGCCCAGCTCGAAGTTGAAGGTCGCGTTAACGGTTTGGCGGTGATGGATATTGATCCAAACTCAAAAAAGATCACCAGCATAGGCTACTTGCCAACCTACATGCATTACGAATGGACCGCTGCACAGAAAGCCCGTGAGGATTTAATGGCACGCAAAAACTTTGAACTGTACTTACTTGAAAATGCTGCCGAGCCGCTGAAAAACTCACAACTACATACAACAGTTGAAGCTCAAACAAAGTACGTCACGCAAATTCTTAATAAGTATACGTCAGTGCCAATCTTAACGGGCGAAGCATACCTGGCAAACTAGCTATGTATAATCTGGTGCTGGCTCAAGTTCAAAGTACTCTTCAAGCGTTTTGCCTGAATCGTACACTTTTTTGGCAAGGTCTCGTCCAACGTAACGCACGTGCCACGGTTCGTACTTGTACCCGGTGATTGATTCTTTGCCCTTCGGATAGCGAATAATAAATCCGTATTTGTGGGCGTTGGCGGCAAGCCACTTGCCTTCGTCAGTTTGTGCCCAGCAGGCTTCGAGATAACAAGCGCTATCGGCGCTGACTAGGTCGGCGGCCAATCCAGTTTGATGTTCACTGTAACCGGGACGTGCACTGAGCCTATCGGCGCTTTTTTGTCCGTCGTTTGCGACGTACTGCGTGTAAAATTCGCGTTGCAATTCGCCGGACCGGTAACCACTTCCGAACACCAAGGTGATACCGTCTTTGCTGGCTGCTTGGAACATGGCTTGTAAATCTTTGTGAGCAACTTTTGCCAGCATCATTTGCTGTTCGTTAGCGTTCAACCGCAAACGCACCGGCGGTGCACTGAGATTTTTAGGCACATACTTTTCAGGAAGACCGGCGTGTTTGTTAACGATTACCCACAAACTGCTTGGCTCGGTTAGGGAATGTTCGGTTTGCTGTTGTTGTTCGAAGTTTTCTGGTGCTGCGGGCACTTCGATTTGTTCAAGTCCTTGAGTTGCCCAAAACCAGCCCAACCCCACAAACAGGCTGACGATGATGCTGGCGAGGGCAAATTTTTTCCACATCATTACATTATAACAACTATCCAAAATCTGTAATCGCTTATCCTTGCTTGGCGCTCCTATTTCATTTACATTTAATCTACGATGCGAGCAAAACAAAAGACTACATACGATGCAATATCTACCCTGCGAATCAATCGTTTGGTAGGGCGAATGTTGCGCGTGTCCTCCAAGTCTTCAAAGCGTGAAATTCTGCTTATATACGATTTGCATATGGATCTCGAAGCAGTAGCTTCTTTTGCTAAAAAGTTGTCGCGATATGGTTTTGTGACTGTTCCGGATTTGCCGGGTTTTGGCGGCATGACAAGTTTTTACAAAGTAAAACGCAAACCAACCATCGAAAACTACTGTGCGTATCTGGCGTCGTTTATCAAGCTTCGATATAAGAATCGCCGAATAACAATTATCGGAATTGGTGTTGGTGGAACGTTTGTTGTGCGAACATTGCAGCGCTATCCGGATGTGACCGCTAAAGTAAATAACCTATTACTGCTCGGGAGTTTAGTCGAAAAATCAGA
>CAYQXB010000093.1:0-1369 GCA_964421475.1 uncultured Candidatus Saccharibacteria bacterium | reverse complement strand
TCTCGAGAATCGGCTACACCTTGCTGCTGTTTCGGCCCATTAGTCTGCTGGGCAGCACTGTTATAATGCGCGGACCATTTCTGCGATTTGCGCTGGGCTTGGCGAACTTGCAGTCATCGCCGCAAAGTCAAGAAATTGCCGAGCAGGATCGGTTGTGGCGCGGCGACGATCTTCGCTCACATCTGTCCATTCAAAAAGAGTTGCTTGCTCAGACAATTTCTCTCGGCCGCTTGGATATTCCAACCTACGCTATCGCAATCAATACGCCCAAAGATTTTGATTATGCCGTGTGGAGTGAGCATTTAAAGATTATATGTACCGATTTGACCGTCACGCACAGCCGACGCAAAGTCGAGATTGCCGCTCGCGATTTATTCGAACAACTTTCGCCCGACGCAAAACGATTCCTCCGCAATAATTAGATCGCCAATTGCATCGCGTCAATCCTTGCGTCATAATGAGCAGTAATGAGCGACGTATCAAAAGATCAGAACATCCAGATTTCGATCAGTACCAAAACGGTGATTAAGACGGTTTTGATCATTGGCGCCCTGCTGATTGCCTATAAATTTTTGGGATACATTTCTTCAACACTTGAGCGAATTATCATTGCGGCTTTTCTGGCAATGGGGCTTAATCCGGCGGTCAGCTGGATTACCCGGCACCTTCCCGGCAGGAGTCGAGTTGGTGCGACCGCCGCAGCGTACGTCATTGTTTTGACGATGATCATTGGACTGATGATTCTTGTTGTGCCGCCACTGGTTCGGCAAGGCTACGAGGTAGCAAATAACATTCCAACAAACGTCCAGGATTTTGAAAACCAAAATACGCCAATGGTTTCGTTTATTAGTTCCCATGGTTTGACAGAAGAATACACACAGCTGGTTACCGCAGTGCAGAGTAACTTACAAGAAATTGGCAAGCGCTTGCTTGATGCAATCAGCACGATTGGTTCAACTTTGGTTGGTATTATAACGGTGCTCATTTTGACATTCATGATGCTGGTGGAAGGTCCGCGTTGGATTCGTCGCTTCTGGGAAGTGCAAAACAAAAAGCACGTCGACAAACGCCGTGAAGTTGCTGGCAAGATGTACCGCATGGTTACTGGCTATGTGAATGGTCAGCTTTTAATTGCTACCATTGCTGCCACATTTGCATTTATTGCACTGATGATTACACGGACGATATTTAACGTTGAGATTGATGTGCTCTCGCTGGCCTTAATTGTTGGTTTGGTTGGATTGATTCCGATGATCGGTAACACTATCGCTGCCGTTGTGGTGGTTATTATTTGGTGGTCGTGGTTGACGAGTATGGCGGGACCGCGGGGATCGTGACCATGGAGGATCTGGTCGAGGAGGTCGTGGGC
>CAYQXB010000092.1:2939-3267 GCA_964421475.1 uncultured Candidatus Saccharibacteria bacterium | reverse complement strand
CGAAGCTATGGCTGAATACAAGCAAACACCGCGCGGCAAAGTTGCGCTCGGTATTGGCACAGTGCTCGGTCCGTTGCTGCGGCGCGACACAAAACACACACCCGCCAACGAACGCATGACGACTGAAGACATCATGGCGTACGGCTACTTAACACTCCGGATCCGTCAACACGGCTACGACATGAGGAGCATTGTCGAGGATCCTGTTGTTCCGCTGCTCGAAGATGTGGCCTTTAACGCAATTTTTGCGCGCGCCAATCAGCGCCTTGCGCAAATTGCCGAAGCATCCGATCTTGTTTTGCCCACCGCCATGCAAGAAAAAATTGAA
>CAYQXB010000092.1:0-2929 GCA_964421475.1 uncultured Candidatus Saccharibacteria bacterium | reverse complement strand
ACACAAGGCAGGAATCGAACAGCTATGGGATGAAGAAACCCAGTGTTACTACAGTCGCAATGCCCGCACCAAGGAACTTGTACGACTTGAAACAATCGGCAGCACAATTATGTTGTACTCGGGTATCATTGCAAATGATCGGGCCGAACGTCTGATCAAGCATCTGGCAGATGAGGAAAAGTTCAACACGCCAAGTGGTCCGCCAAGCACTCCACTCGACTCTCCATACTATGACCCGAATTGTTATTGGCAAGGCAGCAATTGGCCTATGACGACCTACTGCGTTGTTGAAGGGCTCGAGAATTATGGCGAGTTTGATGGAGCATCAGAACTTCGTCAACGTAATCTCAAACTCCCCAATAGCGAATATGCCCACCCAGAAACCGGCAGAGCTTTGGGGATCAGTCCTTTTGCGCCGCGCGCTGGGTTACACCTTGAGTTTGCAGCTAAAGAATACGATGAATTAGCAGCGTAAGCGGTATAATAAACTCCATGGAACTGGAGCAACCCGATACACTCGAAGCCGCCAAGGCCGTTTTGGCCGCGAATCAACACGGCGATTTTACCAAGCCAAGCCAAAAGTTGTATCCGCATCAGTGGCTGTGGGACAGTTGTTTTACGGTGATTGGCTTGGCGCATTATGATATTGAACGCGCCCAAAAAGAAATCTTTAGTTTGCTCGGTGGGCAATGGGCCAACGGCATGATTCCGCATATGATCTTGGCGGACGATTCAAAATACCGCGCCGACCGCGAAATGTGGCGCAGCTATGTTTCGCCGTACGCACCAAATGACGCGCACACCAGCGGGATTACGCAGCCCCCAATGCTAGCCGAAGCAATTGTGCGGATCGGCAAAAAACTTTCCAAAGCCGAACGTTTAACGTGGTACCGCAAAACCTATCCGGCTTTGCTGAACTATCATTTTTGGTTATACAACGAACGCGATCCGCACAAAGAAGGATTAACCCTCCAAATCCATCCGTGGGAAACAGGCATGGACAACACGCCGCCGTGGATGGCCGAGATGTACACGCACCAGTTAAATTGGTGGATTCGTTTGATCGGCAAATTGCGGCTCGATGTGCCGATTACTTATTTGCGCCGTGACACGTATTACGTCATGCCCGGCCAGCGGCTCGACACCATGGATTCGCTGGGATTGTTTGCAACCCAACGACGACTTCGCCGTAAACAGTACGACATCACCAAAGCGTTGTCGCACTCGGTGTTTGCGATTGAAGATGTGGCCTTTAATAGTATTTTGGTGCGCGCCAACCATCATTTGAAATCAATTGCAAAAACGATCGGCGAGAAGATTCCAGATGATTTGAACGAGTCGATGCAAAAAAACAAAACCGCACTTGATAGTTTGTGGGACGATTATTCGGCGCAGTTTTATTCGCGCAATTTTACGTCGCACCTATTGATTAAAATTCCGACGATTGCGACGTTTTTGCCGCTATACGCCGGCACCATTAGCGAAGAGCGCGCCGAACAACTTGTAAATCTACTTAAGACGTCGCGGCGTTTTCATCCAAAATTCCCGGTGCCAACTGTTCCGACCGACTCGGACTATTTTGATCCGGCTCGGTACTGGCAAGGCCCAACCTGGATCAACATGAACTGGCTGATCATCGATGGACTCCGACGTTACAAATACGACGAACTCGCCGATGAACTTACCAAGAAAACTTTGCAGCTCGTAAAAGATGGCGGCTTCTACGAATACTTCTCGCCAGTAGACGGCAAGCCCGAAGGAGTAGACAACTTCTCCTGGACCGCCGCCCTGTCGATTGATCTGTTAAATGCACAAAAATAATTGTAAAAACACCATAAAAGTTTTATAATTAACACTGTAATGAAGCGTTTTGAAGAATCAGTTGAAGCTGTTCGTGCAGAATTTTTAAGCAAACCTATCGTTCAGTCTACAGAAAACCACTCTCCTTATGCTGTACGTGCTGGACATCATTGGGCGCAGCAGGAGCTGCCAAGTTATATGCTCGACCGGATCCAAGCATCTGGCGACCAATCATTTTATGGTCAAAATGGTGAGGATATTTTTGCATGGAATAAAATGTTGCAAAATACTGTTGTCGCAGATGAAGCAGTACTATTCAACGAGCTAAAAGACATCGCCAACGAGCAGAGCGCCACAACCGATGAGGGTCGGCAGCTTTTTACCGATCTTGTAGTTGAACTGGCTCATCCTGATCGTGTCGCAGTGCAAGGCTATTACGAGTCGCACAGTACGGGGTCAAAACTGGGAGCATCAAGTGTCCGGTTTTTGAGGCAAGTTCCTGACGAAAAACTGACCGAAACCGCAGCAAACGTGCGCGCTGCCGTCTATAGCCAAGAGGGTTCGAGCGTCGAATATAAATACAACACTTGGTACGACGACAGATTAGAAAAGATCAGGCTATCGACGCTACGCAGGAACTTTACTCGTGCTGTAATCTCGCAATGTACCGGGAACGACGTACGCAATCGGCCTGTGTTCCTGCGCCGTTTTACCGAGGGCGTTGATGATAAAGCTGACAAGATCCTGCAATTACTGAGACCGGAGTATTTTAATCGAAACCGCCAAGCGTACCAGGTCGAAATGAGTTACGAAAGTATTACTTCAAATACCGAATATGCCGAAGAGATCATCGAAGTCCTTGAATCAGGTGCCGAAGCACTCGAGGCATACTACAGCACAAAGTTTAGAAGCCAAGAACTTATGACAAGCGGAAATCATCTGTTCCAGACCACTTTGGTCCGGCTGTCACAGTCTGGTTCAGCTAATGCGGGCAAAATCGTGGAAGTCTTGCGAAGTCAGCAAAAATCATCGTTCTTGGGTGTTACGCGAGTTGCAAACATGCTCATGAGTCAGGCGGGCAACAAAGTAATCGATGCTTCTGGTGCAGAAACCCCCGTTGCGCCACTCG
>CAYQXB010000091.1:0-3279 GCA_964421475.1 uncultured Candidatus Saccharibacteria bacterium | reverse complement strand
AATTTAAGGTTTTTATAGGCTTCATCACCACGAACTACAAAGATTACTTCTTTGAAACCGCCGGAGTCAGAATCGCTTTGGTTTAAAAGCTCGACTTTGTAGCTATGTGTTTCGGCCCAACGAACGTACATGCGGTATAGATCACCGGCGAATAACGCTGCTTCGTCACCACCAGCGGCGGCGCGGATTTCGATAATCGCGTCGTGATCATCGTTCGGATCTTTGGGAATTAGCACCTCTGTGAGCTGTGCAGTAACACCGTCGGCGAACGCCTGCAAATGAAACAGCTCTTCCTCGGCCATTTTTGCCATTTCGGGGTCGTCGCTGCGAGCCATTTCTTTTGCTTCTCCGATCTCCTTCTGAAATTTTTTCTTGTCGTCGAACAAACCAACGACGTGTTCAAGTTCGGCTTGGCGTTTAGCTAGCTTTGGATATTCTGGGCTACCAAAAATACTTGGATCCTGCAGCTTAGTTTGCAGATCTTTGAGTTCGGCTCTCAGTTGTGCTTCTTTTTGTTCCATAGGTTACCTACTAGTATATAAAAAACCGCCTCCGAAAAATAGGGAAGCAGTTTTTAGTGAACGAAGTTATTTGTCGGCGCCGACGGCTTCTTTGGCTTTTTTGGCGGCTTCGGCTTCTTTTTTCTCTTTGGTTTCGATCTGTTTCTTAGCAGCAGAAGTACGAGCAGCGCGTGCTTTCTCGGCAGCTTCGGCGCGAGCCTTGAACTTATCAACGCGGCCTTCGATGTCGATAACTTTTTCCTCACCAGTGAAGAATGGGTGAGAAGCGCTTGAAATATGCACCTTAACCAGCGGGTACTCGTTGCCGTCTTCCCATTTAACGGTGCCTTCGGCCTTAGCAGTTGACTGCGTTAAAAAAGACCAGTCATTGTTGATGTCCTGGAAGACAACTGGTCGGTAGTCGGTTGGGTGAATATCTTTTTTCATAACTCGGGGTAGTATACACATCTGTTAGCAAAAAATCAATAAGGAGTTGCGAGAAACCTCCACATCTGTTAGGATAAGCCAGTAACAAATTAAGCAGTTTTGGGAACGATTCTCTTAATTGTCATCCGTGCAGGAGCAATTAAGTCCCCATAACGAAGAACCAAGAATCGGGAAGGAACTTATTACATGGCGACAGTCGATGTAGATATAAAAAAATTGTTAGAGGCCGGAGCGCACTTTGGCCACAAATCATCACGCTGGCACCCAAAAATGGCGCCGTATATTCACTCGAAACGCGGTGGTACACATATTATTGATCTGACGCAGACGGTCACAAATCTGGAAGAAGCGCTCAGTTTTATTGCCAAGACAACTTCTGAGGGCAAACAAGTTTTGCTCGTCGGTACAAAGCGTCAGTCACATGACGTGGTCAAAAAACTAGCCGAAGAAACAAAGATGCCGTTTGTGGCCGAACGGTGGGTTGGTGGCATGCTGACCAACAAAGCAACAATGAGCGGACGCATCAAACATCTCAAAGATTTAGAGAGCAAGATGGAATCCGGCGCACTTGAAGCGAAGTACAACAAACTCGAAGTGCAACGTTTCCAGGAAGAAATTGATCACATGAACTTCCTTTACGGTGGTATCAAGAATATGGCTGCCAAGCCGGGCGCGATGTTTGTATTTGATGTTCTAAACGACGCAAATGCCGTGCGCGAAGCAGCACGTCTTGATATTCCAATTATTGGTTTGGTCGATACAAATGCTGACCCAACGCCGATTCGTTTCCCAATTCCGTGCAACGACGATGCTATCAAGACCATGGAATTAATTGCCGATTACCTCAAGCAAGCGATTGAAGCTGGTGTTAGCAAAGCCAAAACCGAAGACAAGAAAGAAGAAGCAAAGAAAGAGGGTGAAAAATAATGAGCGTGAACGTAGAAGACATTAAACGACTGCGCGAACTAACCGGTGTTGGCATCACAGATGCAAAAAAAGCGTTGGTCGAATCTGACGGCGATTTTGATAAAGCGCTCGCGGCTATGCGCAAAAAAGGTCTCACCAAAGCCGAAAAACGCGGTGAGCGCGAAGCCCGCGCCGGAATCATCGGTACCTACAACCACGACGGTCGCATTGGTGTTTTGGTAGAAGTAAACTGCGAAACTGACTTTGTAGCTCGCAACGAAATCTTTACCGAACTAGTGAAAGATTTAAGCATGCACATCGCGGCCAGTGCGCCAGAATATGTTTCATCAGATGACATTCCAGCCAAAACCCGCGAAGCTGCCCAAAAAGAATTCAGCGAAAAAGCCAAGAGTGAGGGCAAGCCAGCCGAAATGATCGAAAAGATCGTTGATGGCATGCTCAAGAAGCACTTTGCCGAGCGTTGTTTGCTCGATCAGCCATTCATCAAGAATCCTGATATTTCAGTTGGCGAATTAGTCAAAGAACACATTGCCAAACTTGGCGAGAACATCGTTGTGCGCCGCATGTCACGCATGCAAGTCGGCGAAATTGCTTAAAACCCCCTTCCCGGCAGCACATTGCGCGGTTTACGATGTATTAGGGTTGTCTCGATATGTCTGTAAACTGTTCGCTGTTTGCTGTAGACTATAGAGTATGGATTCACAAACGATTTTAAACGACACGAAAAGTAAAATTAACGCGGCGATTGATCATTTCTCTGAGGAGCTGAAGAAAATTCGCACGGGGCGGGCAAATGCCAGTATGCTGGATGGCATTATGGTGGAGGCTTATGGCACGCCAATGCCCCTGATTCAAGTTGCATCTGTGGCAACACCGGAACCACAGTTATTGCAGTTGACTCCGTTCGATCCAAATAATCTTCAAGCAATTAGCGAAGCGATTCGCAAAAATGAGGCATTGGGCGTTAATCCGGTCGATGACGGTCGGGTTATTCGCGTGCCGATTCCGCCGCTCACCGAAGAGCGCCGAAAAGAAATCGCCAAACAACTCGGCGGCAAGGTAGAAGACACCATGATTCGCCTTAGAAACGCCCGCCACGAAGCGTTAAAGAGCGCTGACGCGGCCAAAAAAGATAAAGACATGTCCGAGGACGACGTCAAAAGTTTGCAAAAACAACTCGACGACTTGATGCAAAACTCGAAGCAAAAAATCGATGAACTCGCCAAAGCCAAAGAGACTGAAATCCTCACAGTCTAGTAAATAGGAATTAGAAACTAGTAATTAGCGGGAGTTCAAACTAACTCCTAATAATCCCTAATTCCTATTTTCTAATTCCTGGTTTCTTGCGAGTTGGGCTATAATGGCAAAAGTACGGCGTTTGTGTAATTCTTGAAGAAATGACATT
>CAYQXB010000090.1:0-3284 GCA_964421475.1 uncultured Candidatus Saccharibacteria bacterium | reverse complement strand
GCTACGACGACACGCCACTATTTAGTGAGGTGAGTTTTATGATTCATGAAGGCGAGCGGCTGCGGCTGCATGGTCGTAACGGCGCTGGCAAATCAACAATTGTGCAGGCAATTATGGCAACGGCCGCCGACAAACCGCTGGCTTCACATAATTTTGGTGGTACGATTCAGGTGGAGAAAGAAATTCGGATTGGTCTGTACGAGCAAGAAATTAATCCGAGCTATCTCGGTTTAACGCTTGAGCAGGCCATAGAAAAAATCCTGCGCGACAAAGATCAACCGGTGAGTTCGCAAAAAGTAAAACAGCTACTCAGCGATTATTTATTTAACCCAATGTCCGATGGGCAAATGCTTGTTAAAAACCTAAGTGGCGGGCAAAAAGCTCGCATTCAGCTGATTGCAATGCTGGCCGATGATCCGCACATTTTAATTTTGGATGAGCCAACCAACCACCTTGACTTGCCGAGCATTGAAGAATTAGAAAACGCCATGAAAGCCTACCACGCCGCAGTTATTTATATTTCGCACGATAGTTTCTTTGCCCAAAAAATGGGCGGCGACATGGTCAAAATAAACGGGTAGCACATACCATGTCGCCTCATTAGTTTTTTTTGCGCACAACTTGTATGACATAAAGTGTTGCGGGTTGGTGTGACTTCGGTGTACGCTATGTATAACAAAGAGAAGGGGAGCTATGGCGAAAACGACAAGCGCAAAGGGTGGTACCTGGTTAGCAATTTTATTGTCGATGGCGATGTTTGTGTTGGTGGTCGACACGTCGTTGATGAACGTATCGATCTCGGCAGTGGTTCGTGATCTTGATACGACAGTGAGCGGTGTGCAGTCGGCAATTGCGCTTGAAGCGTTGGTTTCGGCGGCATTTATTTTGATTGGCAGCAAAATCGGCGATTTAATTGGCCGCAAAAAAGCCTATGTGATTGGACTTTTAGCGTACGCAACTGGCGCATTGGCAATGGTTCTTGCGCAAGATTTGCGAGCAATCGTAATCTTTTGGGCGATTGTAGGCGGGCTTGGCGCGTCGCTGCTTTTGCCAGCAATGCAGTCATTGGTGCACGGAAACTTTGAGGGCACCATGCAGCGAAAAGCCTACGCATTAGTTGGCGCCGCCGCTGCAATTGCGGCAGCCGTCGGCCCGCTACTCGGCGGTTTTATCACGACATATCTGTCGTGGCGAGTTGGCTTTTTGCTCGAGGTCGTTATTATCGCTGTCGTACTTTTAAATGTTCGGCTTATAAAAGACGTTCCGTACACCGGTCTAAGAAAAGTTGATAGCGTGGGGGCTTTGTTGTCGGTGCTTGGTATGGGCGGCATTGTGCTGAGCATTCTTGTGTGGCAAGAGGGTGGTGAAGCGGTCGGCGCGTTGATGTTGATTGGTGTTCTGGCCTTTAGCGCATTTGCATACTGGTTGAAGCGCCGCAAAAAAGAACGCAAAACAACCTTAATTGATCCGGGATTGTTTAAGTCAAAAGTTTTCCGCCTTGGTATTTCCGGGCAGATGATGCAGCAAATTGCATTGGGTGGCATGATGATTGCTCTGCCGATTTATTTGCAAATGGTGTTTGAATACAATGCGCTGCAAGCTGGCTTGTCGTTGGCGCCGCTGTCGCTGAGCATGTTTGCCGTTGCTTTGCTTGCTGGCAAAAAGGCGGGCAATCGTCGGCCGAGTATCATTATTCGGCTTGGCTTCACGCTTTTGGCGCTAGGCGTTACGCTTTTGATTCCGCTTATTCCGCGTGCTGATTCTGGTTGGTATCTGATTGTGCCGCTTTTGTTTGCTGGCTGTGGTTTGGGATTGCTCGTTTCGCAGCTCAATAATTATACCTTGGCGCCGATTTCATCCGAGCACGTAAGTGAAGCCGCTGGCGTTAATTCGGCATCTGGCTCATTTGGTTTGTCTTTTGGATTGGCATTTGCCGGCGCAATTATGTTGGCCATGCTGAGTCTCAGTTTTACAAATTTGAGTAAAGAAAGCACCGTATTGGCTCCCGATCAACAACAGCAAGTTGCCACCGTCATGGAAGAAGACGCCGAAATCATGGCGAACACACAACTGCAGCAGCAAATTTCTACTCAGCCGGAACCAGTACAAACTGAAATTATCGCAATCAATACTGCGGCACGTCACCGCGCATTGCAGGTTGCGCTGCTTGTTCCGTTGCTTGCAAGTCTGATTGGGCTAGCGAACAGTTTCAAAATGCTCAAGATCCGCGAGCCAAAACCTTCGGCCGCGACCGAAGGCATGATGCTTGGTTAAGATTCGCTTGTGCTTGCAACTTGTATTGAAGGTCCAAGCATTTCGATTGTAGCCGATGTTCCGGCGTTGCCCTATGTGCGTTAACTAGTCTGATCTACAAACCTTGCGAAAGCGTCCAAAATTCAAAGCCGCGAGCTTTAAGCTGCGGAATAATTTTGTCAAACGCCTTGACGGTGTTCGATTGGTCGCCGCCAGCATCGTGCGCCAGTACTACTGCGCCGGGCTTAGCATTTTGGCGAATGTTGCGGCTGATATTTTTATAACTACTATTTCGCCAGTCCTCTGGATCGATGTTCCAAATGGCAATTCGGTAGCCCATTTTTTTGGCAATTTTTTGGACGCGATTATTTTTGGCGCCATATGGCGGACGCAGTACATCCAAGCGACCATCGCCATTGACGTTTGGCGCCGCCGCAATAATTAAATCTTGGGTTCGCGCGATCTCGCGTTTCATTCGTGCTTTATTCATGCCGGGCATACTGTCATGACTATAGGTGTGATTGCCAATTTCATGACCGTCCGCAACAACCGCGCGAACGTATTCCGGGTGCTTGCGAACAGAAACCCCCAGCATAAAGAACGTTGCCGTAACATCGTGCTTTTTAAGAACCTCTAAAAGTTGCGGCGTATATGTAGACGGGCCATCATCGAACGTGAGATATATAATTTGTTTGCCAGAGTTTGTTCGTTTTTGAAGGCGGCTGAGCACGGGCGCAAAATCATTATTAGTACGCGGTTGTTTGTAATGTGGACGATTATGCGGCTGTACGACGAGTGCTCGCGGACCATCACTTTCTGCGCGAACCTCTGCCTGATTGGCTCGGTTGTGCTGCAGCACAAAAACGAACGTCAGGCACAACAAAAACAAAATACAAAATGTATACCACCAGATTTGTTTGTGATTGAGTTCGCTCAGCCAGTCTCTCACGATGAGGCCAATATACTCTTTCCCGGGTTATTTTTTAACGGCGCGAACGATGCCGAGTAGAATACAAGCACCGACAACCGCA
>CAYQXB010000089.1:0-3286 GCA_964421475.1 uncultured Candidatus Saccharibacteria bacterium | reverse complement strand
CGATGCTTCTGGTGCAGAAACCCCCGTTGCACCACTCGACGAGCGTAGCATGTATTCAATTCCAACTGCTTTTAGCCGTATTTTGCATGTCTGCCAAGACCTTGGTGAAGCATCGACGAGCATCGACGAAGAATCCAAAGAAAACGCGCGACTTGCAACTGAAGTCGCCTCGCTACTTATGCTGTGCGGTATCGACAGGAAACTCGAACAGCCCACACTTACAGTTGGTGACGTCGTCATGCGCTTTCCCTATGCATCCGCCCAAGAACTGTCTGACATAATGGACAGCCTGGAACGCGGTGACAGCCCTGACGAGCCGCACGTAACCTACCGCAATATACGCGAAACATTTGGTTCGCGTGTTTATTGGAATCGCAAAACTGCCGGCTACGGCATTATGTCCTAGCTACATCCGCCGACAGGCGGATAGTAATAGATTTCTGGATAGTTCCAGAAATTACAAAATAGGATGAGGCTCTGATGCCCGTTGATTGGCGAGTGTCAAACTCACAATGAATGGTGAGGACGTGTTTGAGCAAAAGCTTTTTAGCTTTTGTGAGTTGTCCGAGGCATTGTGAGGTTTGACAACGAGACAGTCACAGGGTGTCAGGTGCCTCGGAGTTTTGTGCAACTTTTGCGATCAAAAGTTGAGAGGGAGTGGGTTCTTTCGGAAGAAGAAGACTTAGAAATCGGCGAGGCGATTACCGCGGCGCCATTGTTTGATGGCGGCTTTGTACGGTAAAAAGTTTTTGAAGATCCATTTGTCGGCTTGTCGGCGCGCCAACCACGCGCGGCGGCCACTCCATTGGCGTTTGTCAGTTTGATATACCGCCCAGTTTGGTCCGACCGGCACAACGTATACAGGTTTTTTGGGTTTGTACTCCTCGGCTTTTTGACCTTTTTGTAACCGAACCAAATTTGCCGCAACATATTTTGCATCGTGCAGCGCGGTTTGCGCCATGCCACTGTACGGCGTAAAGGCATTATCGCCAATCACATATACATTGCCGTACGCTGTAGCGCGCAAATATTTATCGACCTTTACGCGACCGCGCTCGAGCGTAAAGACCTTGGGGTGTTCGAGATAAAAATTCACCGCACATGAGCCAGCCGTCCAGACAATGATGTCAGCCATAATGTCTTCGCCGGCTAAACAGACTTTGCCTTCTTCGCACGAGTTTACTTTGGTGTTTAAACGAATTTCGACACCCAGTTCTTTGAGGCGTTTGTAGGCACGTGCGGAAACTATTGGGTCAAGATTTGGTAATAACCGATCCGCGCCTTCAATCATCAAAACTTTTGGTGTGCTTGGTTTGCCGCCGTATTTTTTGGCCACCATTGCAGCATAATGATTAACTTCGCCGGCTAATTCCACACCAGTAGCGCCGCCGCCAACGATTGCAATACCTGGTTGGCCGCCATGTTTCCGGAAGAGTTCGGTTAAATGATTCCTAAGCGCAATGGTTTGCGGAATCGTACTCATTGCAAACGAGTTTTGTTCCATGCCTTTAATGCCAAAATAATTGACCTGGTTGCCAAGCGCCATCACGACCACATCATAGTGATATTCGTGCCCCGTTTCGCTAATCAATCGATTATTTGCTGGATCAATCCGCGCGATCGTATCGAGTACAAACTCAACATTCTTAGCTCGCTTAAACATCTCGTGAATCGGAATCACCACTTCCATTGGCGATCGGCCGGTTGCTGAACGATACAGCGCACCGTGATACTCAAAGTTACCGCTCGTACTAATGAGCGTAACGTCAATTCCCTTTTTGTTGGCGAGCTCCAGAGCAGTCTTACAACCGCCAAAGCCGCCACCAACAACTACCACCTTTATGTTTTTCTTCTCGCTCATGCTTGGCTATAGTATAGCAAATTAGTACGTCAGGTATATCTTTTGATTCTTGGAATCGATACGAAGTTTGTTACCCATTGGCAACGATACTTGCGGATCGGTATGTCCAAAATCGAGGTTTTGAATGATGGGGATCGTTTTATTATATTCGCGAACTGTTTTCAAAACTGTTTCGCGCTGCACTTTGGCATACTCCGCTTTTTGTGCTTTTGAATTTTGTTTGTCAAACTCCCAGGCCTTCGGACGCCCGACAAGCACAGCCTGGAACTTATCGAACCAGCCACGTTCACCAAAACCGGTCAACAAATATTCCATAATCCAGTGTTCCGGAATATCCTCGGCAGTTTCTAAACAAAGTATCGTGCCCTCAAGGTCTTCATCTTTTGGCAAGTACTTTGCGGTGCTCGATTGCACAATCATACTTTCGACGCAGCCGCCCCACAAAATCCCTTCAGCACTTTTTGTACCATCCCAAAACAAACCGTCATTCTTTTCAAACTGGCGTGTTTTGCTCAGGTTTTCTTTGTCAGCCCAATCAAGTCCGATGTCGTTGTATTGCTTGGCAACTTCAAGTTCAAACTCGCCAGAATCAAACAACGCGTGGTTCAAAAAATCGATGGTCAATTTGTTCATTTCGCCGTGCATGGCAAATTGCGTCATAATTGCACCGCCATAAAACGAGGGAATACCGTGGTTCCACAAAAAATTATGCAAATGTGTATTGTCGCTAAACCCAAAGAGCGGTTTTGGATTTTTGATAAAAACTTCCGGGTCCAAATGCTTGATGAGCTTGATTTGGTCATCGCCGCCAATCGAGGTAAACACCGCCTTGTTGTTTGGATCAGCAAACGCAGCCATAACGTCACGTGCCCGGTCTTCCAGGCTTGCACCCATCTGCCGTGTGGTCGGATACTCTTTTGGCACCAGCCCAAACTCCGTCTTGAGCCGCTCCAGCCCAAGATCAAAAACCCACGGAAATAATCCCGGCAAGCCAGCCGACGGTGACACTACCGCCACTTGATCACCTTTTTGTAGTTTTTTCAGCGCTGTGAATTGTTTCATTCTGTTTAGTCCTCGGCTAAAGGTTTTTCGAGTTGCAGCGGGTCGAGCACCACTTCGCCGCCACCAATTTTAACGATGTCTTTGTCGATCTTGCCCAACTCTTTACTGGCCTTGTTGTAGTGGCCAACTGTGGCGCCCAAACTATTGCCAACTTTTTTGTAGTGCACATCATACGCCAACAAATGTTTCTGCAATTGCTCGATATTTTTGCGGATTAGCTCAGTGTCTTTTTGAATTTCCAAACTTTTTAAGCCCTGTACGATCACCTGCAGCATCGCGGATAGCGTACTTGGTCCCACAATTGTCACGCGTTTATCAACCGCCGCGTACTGCATGAGGTTTGGGCCGCTCACGCCAGCTGCG
>CAYQXB010000088.1:0-3333 GCA_964421475.1 uncultured Candidatus Saccharibacteria bacterium | reverse complement strand
CTCAAGAGATGCAGGACGATGGTGCAGGAATCTCGTGGACAGCTTCGGAATACATCGCACACGAAAAGGGCGGCAGCTGGTTTGTGCAGTTTGTCCTGGCGGCCGTGGTTGCGACGGTCGTGGCCTATTTTATAACCGGCAGTATTTTTACAGTAATTGTTTTTGTGGTTTTTGTGATTGGTTTTATGGTGCTTGCCCATCGAAAACCGCAAGTTTTAAACTACCAACTGACCGACAATATGATTCGGATTGGCGGCAAGGCGTATGCGCTCCACGACTTTAAATCATTTGCGATTATTGACGAAGGACATCTTGACTCTATCTCTCTTGTTCCGATGAAGCGATTTATGCCGGCGCTCGACATCTATTTTGCGCCTGATGACGAAGCGAAAATAACTGACTTTTTGAGCCAATATTTGCCAATGGAACATCGCACCCAGGATATGATCGACAAATTTATGCAAAAAATCCGCTTCTAGTCGGTTTTTCATTACAATAGTTTAATCATGTAGTTCAATCATGCTCGATGAAAGTTTTTCCGCGTGCAAATGATGCCAGCGTTAGGGAATTTTATGTCGCGTCGCGCAAGGGGAACTCGTAATTTATTGCAAAGCGGCGGTTAGGCGGGCGATGCTGTCGCGGAATTTGTCCATGAACTTGCGCTGGCTCCACGTGGTTGCAGTCAGGAGCGTCGCGCGCTTAAGATTCTTGGCTTGGACTTTTTTGAGGTCGCTGACGACTGATGGCGTGTAGGTGACCAATACGCATTCCAGGTCGAGCACAAACGAGCGAATATCCATATTACTTGAGCCAATAATGGCGATGTCGTCGTCAATAGTCATGTGTTTGGCGTGGAGCAAAATCGGCTTTTTATAGAGGTAAACTTTAACGCCGGCCCGCAACAGTTCGGCGTAGTAGGAACGCTGGGCGTGTCCGACCATCCATTGATCCATCGATTCGGAGTTGAGAATAATCACCTCGACACCGCGCCGCGCCGCAGATGTCACGGCGTTTAGAATCGGATCGTCAGGCACAAAATACGGATTGGTTATAAATACTCGTTTGCGGGCGGCATGAATAACTTCGGCAAACAAATGCGCATTGTTTTCGGTGTCGTAGTTTGGGCCGCTTGGTAAAATTTGTGCTAATACCTTACCTGTTTTGGCTGGCAGCGGGCGGAGTTTGGGGTCGGTCGCTTTGGCGAGCCGTTCGTTCGTTTCGGCAAACCAATCACCAGCGAACACCGCTGAACATTCGCGAACAATCGGCCCGCTGACTCGCGCAACAAGTTCCTCATACCGAACGTCATCTTTACGATGATACGAGTTGAGCACCAAGTTCTGCGAACCAATGTAAGCAATTGCATCATCGATGACCACAATCTTGCGGTGATTACGCAGATCCGGGCGGGTGTATCGTTTTGGGTGCAGCGTAAACGGCAGCATATGATGCCACTCAACACCAATATCCGTTAGGCGCTTCCGCATCTGTTTGCCCTTTGGATACCGTTTGTAGCCCATACCGTCGATCAGCATGCGCACTTTGACACCGCGTTTGACGGCCGCTTCCATCGCGTCAAATAACGCTTCGGTGGTGTCGTCCAAAACCACAATAAAGTATTCAAGATGAACAAACTCTTTGGCGCGTGAAATCTGTTTGGTGATATCCTCGATTGCTCCGTTATAATCCGGCAAGATTGTGACGCTGTTGCCGCCAACTGCTGGTAATTTGCCGAGACTTCGGGTGAGGTTGATGATGGGTTCAAAGCGCGTCCATTGTTCTTTGGTGAGCCCGGTTTGTTCATCGGGCATGCTCTGAGTGGTTGCTGCGATCATTGTATCAATTTGTTTTTGGTCATCGCGACGACGCTTAGGAAGTTTCGGGCTGCCGATAATTAAAAACAATAAAATCCCCAGACCCGGCAACAAGAAAATCACCAGTAACCAGGCAATTGCGGCGTTCGGTTTACGCTTTTGCGGAATGTACAGCAAAAAGCCAATGCGCAGCACCCAATCAATCAAAAAAGAAACAACTCCAATAAACGTCCAATCAATTTGCATTTACCCATCATACAACACCTTGAGGCGAACAGTATCAGAAATCTTTTATTTCGCGCGGCAGTTCGACAGCAACGCTGAGATTAGAACTGAGGTTCTACAAGAACAGTTGCGCGGAGATCGGGGCGAAACGTAGCAAAGAACTCTCGGTCATTTGGTCCCCAAACCTCGTCCCACAGCCTCTCGGTATCGTCGTCACCAAATAGTTCTGTCTCGTTTGCGTCCCGTTTTTTTGCTGATTCAAGTGCCCGCTCCTGAGACAGATTGATCCAAGCGGAGCAATCATAATACGGTAGCAAGTCTGGGTGCAAAATACCACAGCCCTCAATGATCACAACCTGACCGATGGTAACTTCAACGAGAGCCCCACCTTTATTATTCACCCAATCGCCCGAATTATATTTTTGATATTTGAGCACTTTGCCAATATGTGCAGGCTCAATGACATCGTTACGCAACCGTGTTCTGTCGAAAGTTTGCCAGTCACCCGAACGTTCAGTACGTGCGCCAATAATAAAGTCATCAATCGGTATCACGGTGCTACTCGGGAGTTTGCTTGAAATTTCTTTAGCCAGGGTTGATTTTCCTGATCCTCCAAAGCCCGAAATTGCGACAAAAATTGGTCGATCATCGCGCGGCTGCAAATCCTGAATTGTTTGCATAAGTTTTTCGCTCGTGACTTGACTCATTACCTCATCTTATCAAAAACTCAGTTCGCTCGCTTCTGACGCAGTACGGCACGAGGGGAAGCCGAGCTCCTTCTTGGTAGTGGTATGCCCGGCAAGGAAAGCGCACGTTAATCCAGCCGCCCGCTTTGCTGGGGGCTGTGACTAACGACCGAACCTGCGACTTATCGCCAGCTGAGGCTGTCGAGTCTCAAGTTCGAAACAGTAGGATAAACCAAAATAAAAAGACTAGCTTTTACTAGTCATTTTATTTTGGTGCACCCGGCAAGATTCGAACTTGCGACCTTTGGCTCCGCAAGCCAACGCTCTATCCAGCTGAGCTACGGGTGCATATGTAGTGAGTTGTAAAAGTTTTTTGTTCCCCCATATTTTACTGCTGGCATGGATAGAGCGTAACGCTGATTTCTATCTTTGCCCTTTGGGGCAGCTGAGCTACGGGTGCTCGTCGTCGCATGGCTTCAGCTTGCGACGACGAGCACAAAACAAGTTTGCTGCTCCTCGACGCCAGCTTTCGCCAACCCCTCCTCTCAAAAATTCAAACAGCAACAAGTTGCTTGGTTTAAATTTTTGGGTCGCTCTGCTTCAGAGAG
>CAYQXB010000087.1:1041-3369 GCA_964421475.1 uncultured Candidatus Saccharibacteria bacterium | reverse complement strand
CGAAGCATCAAGTACGAGGCAAAGAGGGTATCGTAGTCCTGCAGGCTAATTGTAGTCGAGTAATCCCACGTGGTGTTGGCCGTGAGAATCACGAAGCCAATCGAGGAGGACTGCGTCGTTTGGTCACCTGTAGTATCATCAGAGTCTGAGAGTCCATCGAACTGCTTGATGTTGGCGTAAAACCGCTGACCAATATTTTATAAATCCGGGTGGAATCTTGCTAGAATAGATTGATGCAAGTATTAACCGGGGATCTGTTAGAGGGATTAAATGACGAACAACGCCGTGCTGTTGAATCGACGGAAGGTCCGTTGCTGATTCAGGCTGGGGCCGGGAGCGGCAAGACTAAAACGCTAACACACCGCATTGCGTACATTATCGCCAAAGATCTCGCCACGCCGTACAATATTTTGTCGGTAACATTCACCAACAAAGCGGCGCGCGAAATGCGCGAACGCGTCGCAACGCTGCTTGGCGAAAATCCAAATAATCGCAGTTTTATGCCGTACATGGGAACCTTTCACAGTATTTGCGTGCGGCTGCTGCGTCAGGATGGTGAGCATTCCGGCGTGCCAAAAAACTTTGTAATTTTTGATGAATCTGATCGCACGAACACGATAAAAAAAATCAGCAAAGAAATTAACTTAGACGAAAAAACGTTTCCGGCGCGTTCAATCGGCACGTATATAAGCAGCGCCAAAAACGATTTGGTAGATCCGGAAACCTACGCCAGTTTAAGTAAAAGTCCGGCGCAAGAAGCCGCTGCCAAAGTGTATCCGCTGTATCAAAAAGCGCTCAAAGATGCCGGCGCTTTGGACTTTGATGACTTAATCACCAAGACAGTCGCCATGCTGCAAAATAATCAGGAAATCTGCAGCAAATGGCAGCAACAATTCCGCTACGTGATGATCGACGAGTATCAGGACACCAACGCCGCGCAGTATAAACTGGTAAAACTTTTGACCAACAAAGACAACAATATCGCAGTAGTTGGCGACGACTGGCAGTCGATTTACAGTTGGAGAGGGGCAGATTTTCGGAACATCCTTAATTTTGAAAAAGATTATCCACAGTGCACGGTTATTAAGTTGGAACGAAACTACCGCAGTACCAAGCATATTTTGGATGCGGCACACGCGGTGATTACCAAAAATCAACAGCGCTCAGACAAAAAACTGTGGACCGATGCCAGCGGCGGCTTGCCCGTACAAATTATTCCGGTTGGCAATGAACGCTCCGAGGGTGAGGCAATTGTGCGTCGTGTCAAAAATGCGGTTGACGGGGGTTTACGCGCTTACAAAGATTTCGCAATTTTGTATCGAACGAATGCGCAGAGTCGTTCGCTTGAAGAAGTCATGGTGCACTACGGCATTCCGTACCGCATTGTGGGTGGCGTGCGTTTTTATGATCGCAAAGAAATCAAAGACATCATGGGCTATATTCGACTGATTTATCAGCCGGAGGATCAGGCGAGTTTTGAGCGAATCGTGAATGTTCCAGCTCGCGGTGTTGGCGCAAAATCAGTCCAGCAATTTGGGCAATGGCGGGCTATGAACGGCTTACCGCTCAGCGAAGCGCTGGTTGAAGTTGATCAGTGCGAGATGATTACGCCCAAAGCGCGCAAAGCATTGCGCGAACTCGGCGACATTTTAAGCAGCATGCGCGAAGTTTTGCAGGACGCTTCGATTTCTGGCTTTATTGATTCGCTGGTTCGTCGGCTCGATTACCTTAATTATTTAGACGACGGCAGTGCGCAGGGCGAGTCTCGGCAAGAAAACGTGAAAGAACTTATGAGCGTGGCGCAAGAATACCAGGATGTTGGTTTGGAAGGATTTTTGGAAGAAGTTAGTTTGCTCAGCGATTTGGACAGCGCCGATATGAGCAGTGATGCCGTAACTTTGATGACGCTCCACGCCGCCAAAGGTCTGGAATTTCCGGTGGTATTTATGATTGGTATGGAAGAAACGATTTTTCCGCATTCGCGCGCATTATACGATCAGTTCGAAATGGAAGAAGAACGCCGGCTGTGCTACGTGGGCATGACGCGGGCCCGCGAAGAACTGTACATGCTCCACGCTTCGAGCCGATTATTGTACGGTGGTGTGCAGCATAATCCGCCATCACGATTCCTCAGTGAAATTGGCGGCGAAGAAGTCCGCGAAGCTTCAAATTTTGATTACGGCGGCTACAGCAACCAACCACCAAAACCCGCACTGCCACCGCAACCTAAATCCAACGAACCGCGGTATGTCCCCGATATCAACGAAGGCGATGGTGTCAAACATCAACTTTTTGGTGTCGGCACAATTCTGGAATTAAATGGCGATA
>CAYQXB010000087.1:0-1031 GCA_964421475.1 uncultured Candidatus Saccharibacteria bacterium | reverse complement strand
AGGCACCAAGCAAATGGACATCAGCATCGCCCCGCTGGAGAAACTAGAGTAATGGGCTTGCAAAGTGCAGCCGGAGCAAAAATCGCATTTTTTGCACCGCGCGTTAATTCGGGGTCCCCGCAAAACCTGTTTTGTGGGGTAGAGAGCAAAGGCACCAAGCAAATGGACATCAGCATCGCCCCCCTGGAGAAGTTAGAATGATGCAAAAATTTTGGAATAAACTAGGCTGGATCTTATTTTGGTTTTGCTTGCCGGCCCTCTTTGTTTATTTGCGTCGCGGCGATCGACCACGAGTTTTAGTGACGCACGGCACCAAAGTATTGGTCGTAAAAAGTTGGCTTGGTGACGGTCGTTGGCAGTTGCCTGGCGGCGGCGCGCACAAAAACGAAACACTTAAGGCGGCTGCTTTGCGCGAACTGTTTGAAGAAACCGGGCTGACGCTTGCTCCAGAGGTTGTTATCTCAAAAGGCAAGCGGACTCAGGACAGTGACTTGCTTCGTTTTTCGTACAGTCTGTTTGTTGCCACGGTTCGCAGCAGTACAGTGCCTAGTCATAAAACCGCCGAGATTACTGCTGTTCAATGGATTGACCAAAAAAATCTGCACCCACATAACGCGCAGCAACACGTACTTGATTCCCTGAAGTAAGCGCCGGATTTGCTACAATAGACATAAGCTTTTGAGACTTGTGTGCCAAAACTTCACCAAAAGCCAAACGAATATGAGCAAAGTATCAACCAATCAGCCAATGAGTCGCCGACATCGTTATCACCGTCGTGTATTGCAACTCAAAGATCACCCGTTTGTTATTCCGGTGATTACGTTTTTATTTTTGGTGTTTATAAGTCTGTTTGCGCTCGTTAGTTTTAACGGTACCGCGCTGGATCCGGCTGATTCTCGGGTGGTGCATGTTTTTGTTGATGACGAAAAACAAACTCTCACCACGCGCGCAACGACGGTCGAAGATTTGCTTGATCGATTGCACGTCAAAGTAAATAAGGGCGATATTGTTGAGCCGGCGCTCAAGACACA
>CAYQXB010000086.1:3338-3505 GCA_964421475.1 uncultured Candidatus Saccharibacteria bacterium | reverse complement strand
CATTAGTAATATTTGACCAGTTTACTTATACTTATAGGTAATCTATGAAGAAACTTGCGAAGAAACTTGTTGTTGGAATTTTGGGCTGGCAGGTGCGACGTCTGCGCCGTAAGAATGAGTTCAAAATTATTGCGGTGGTTGGGAGTATTGGCAAAACAAGTACCAAA
>CAYQXB010000086.1:0-3328 GCA_964421475.1 uncultured Candidatus Saccharibacteria bacterium | reverse complement strand
AAAATGGCGATTGCAAAAGTGCTCGGCGCAAGCAAAAAGGTGCGATATCAAGAAGGTAATTACAACGATATCGTATCAGTCCCGCTCATCTTCTTTAATCAGCCGATTCCAAGTTTGTTTAATCCAAGTGCGTGGCTTAAAGTTTTTGTGAGTAACGAAGCACAAATCAGCAAAAAATATCCATACGACTTTGTAGTGGTCGAAATCGGCACCGATGGTCCCGGGCAAATTGCACAGTACAGAAAATATCTCGTCAATGATCTGGCAGTTGTTACAGCTATTACACCAGAGCACATGGAAAATTTTGCGAGTCTTGCTGATGTCGCGGCAGAAGAATTGTCAGTTGATGCATACAGTGCGCGTATGTTGATGAACACTGACTTGTGCGATCCTGGTTTCGAAAACGAAACAGAAGTTTTGACGCGAACCTACGGATTGAATGCTCGGCATAACAAAATCTCGAAGCCTGTGTTTAAAAATGACACCGCGAAGTGGACGCTCGACATCGAAACCCTAGAACTACGTATCAATAAAAAATCTGAGGATGAATGGTATAGTCGGCATGAAAGTACGATTACAACATTTGAGCTCACAATGTCCGCGGTGAGCATGGCTGAGGTTTATAGCGCGTCGGCGGCGGCAATTGTTGCTAAAAATTTTGGAGTTTCGGACGATGATGTCAAAGCGGCAATTGCAAAACTCGAACCCGTCAGTGGCCGCATGCAGCGCCTCAAAGGAATCAAAAATTCGCTGATTATTGACGATACGTATAACGCGAGCCCGGACGCTACTATTGCTGCGCTTGATGCGCTGTACAAAACAGACGCGCCGCAAAAAATTGCACTGCTTGGCAACATGAATGAACTTGGAAAAATCTCGGCCGACGCCCATACGCAGATCGGCGAATACTGCGATCCAAAAAAACTTAACCTTGTCGTAACGCTTGGTCCCGACGCCAATAAATATCTAGCTCCTGCGGCCGAAGCTCAAGGCTGTAGCGTCAGAAGTTTTGACGATCCATACAGCGCGGGTGAATTTATAAAAGACCAAGTCAAAACCGGAGCGATAATTCTAGCCAAGGGTTCGCAGAACAAAGTTTTTGCCGAAGAAGCCGTAAAGATCTTGCTGGCAAACAAAAGCGACGCAAAAAAACTCGTTCGCCAAAGTGACTACTGGATGAAAATAAAACAGAAGGGTTTTAAAAATGTCTAAACTAAAAGTAGCAGTCGTAAAAGGCGGACCATCCAAAGAGCACGAAGTTTCGCTGAACTCTGCAGCGTCGGTGCTCGAAAACCTGGATGCAGAAAAGTATGAGGCCATTGATGTTTTTGTTTCCAAGCAAGGAAAATGGAATTTTGGCGAGCATCAAGATTTGTCGGATGACGAAGCAATTCAAATTCTAAAAGATTCTTGTGACGTCATATTTTTGGCAGTGCACGGCACGTACGGCGAAGACGGGGTGCTGCAAGCAAAATTAGAAAACGCGGGGGTGAAATTTACCGGTTCCGGTTCGAAAGCGAGCGTGCTGGCTTTTGATAAAGGCAGAGCACAGGAGGTGTACGAACAGCATGGCTTACGAGCGCCAAAAGCTCAGATCCTGACCACTCCTCAAGGTGCAATCACCCTCGAGATTCCGCTTGTTGTAAAACCAATTGCACAAGGCTCAAGCGTAGGTGTGAGTATTGTCAAAAGTGAAGATCACCTCGAAGCTGCCGTTGAAGAAGCTTTTAAGCACGACGCGCGAGTAATCGTGCAAGAATTTATCGAGGGCCGTGAAGTTTCGTGCGGCGTGTTGGATTCTGCGGACGGTTTGCAGGCTTTGCCGCCGACTGAACTCATCGTAAAAAACGCCGAATTCTTCGATTACAAAGCTAAATATACCGCGGGTGAAACCGACGAAATTACGCCTCCAGACATGCCAGCTGAAACGATCAAGCAGATTCAGGAAAATGCTGTAAAAGCCCACGAAATTTTAGGCTGCAAAGATTACTCGCGCACAGATATGATTATCCGCGAGCAGGATATTTTTGTGATCGAAACCAACACACTGCCGGGCATGACTAAAACCAGTATTTTACCGCAGCAAGCGCAAGTTGCCGGCATGACATTTAGCGAGTTGCTTGACTGCATTATTGACGCCGCATAAGTAATTGTCCGGTATAATAGCTGCATGATTGATATCCAAACCACCACAGCGTTTTTTCGCGATGATTTTGTGCCATTTAACGAGGCTAATGTCAGTATTGCCAGCTCACCAGTTTTGTATGGGCTGAGTGTGTATAGTGTTTTTGATGTGACCTTTGCAGACGGTAAGCTCCATATTTTCCGGTTAAAAGATCATTATCAGCGGCTCTGTAATTCGGCGCAGATTCTAGACTTTGATTCATTTGTGAGTGAGTGGCCGTGGGAGCGGTTCGAAAGCACGATGTTCGAACTACTAAAGCGTAATAACGTTCAAGAAGATGCTTTGGTGCGCGTCAGTGTATTTATTGACGAACTGGCTGCCGGTACAAAAATTCGTGGGCTCAAAAACAGTTTTAGTGCCTATGTGTATCCGTTTGGGCAGATTTTGCCCAAAGACGGCGTGAACTTGTGCATCTCGAGCTGGGTTCGCAACATGGATAATTCGATTCCAGCCAAAGCCAAAATTAATGGCAGTTACGTCAATGCGAGCTTGATGAAAAACGAAGCAATTCAAAATGGGTTTGATGACGCCATTGCGCTTGATCACAACGGGCATGTGGCCGAAAGCACCGTCGCAAATTTGTTTGTGGTGCGTGACGGCGTACTGGTGACACCAGATACATCGACCGATATTTTAGAAGGCATCACGCGCGACACGATTTTAAAACTTGCACCAACGCTTGGCATTAAAACACAGGAACGCAGCATTGACCGTACGGAGCTATATAAGGTTGAAGAAGCTTTTATTTGCGGCAGCAGCGCCAAAATTATTCCGATCAAAAGTATTGATAAACGCACAATCGGCAGCGGCCAAGCTGGCCCAATCACCCAAAAACTCATCGAAGCTTACGATCAAATTCTTCATGACCAAAATCCCAACTTCGCCGACTGGCTGACAACTGTTTCGTAAAAATAACGACCTCTGTTATAATTGCCTACGATGAAACGTTACAATCCAAAAGACATTGAAGGCAAGTGGCAAAAAATTTGGGACGAAACAAACCTTTACACTGCCGATCTACAGAGTAAAAAGCCCAAGTACATCGCCATGAGTATGTTCAACTATCCGAGTGGTGCCGGTATTCATATTGGTCACGCTATGAACTATACCATTAGCGATGTCAAGGCGCGTTTCAAACGACAA
>CAYQXB010000085.1:1962-3599 GCA_964421475.1 uncultured Candidatus Saccharibacteria bacterium | reverse complement strand
CTGGAATAATATCGCGGCACTCCATGCACGGATGTAGTGTTGGCGACTCGAGGCCGCTACCGTGATCTTCATTCAATTCTCCGCAAACTACCAGTCCAATTGCCTCAACAAAGCCCTTTTTGCGCGCCCGCCCAAATAGTCGTTTTTCTGCACAGACCTTATTGCCTCCTTCGGGTTTTGGTTTTGTATTTGCCGCATCGATAACTCCGATGTAGCGAAAGTCGCCTGTTGCCGCCACCAGTACCCCGCCGACGTTAAATCCACGGTAAGAGACCGCTTCTTCTCGAGCTGTCCGAGCCTCATCAACAAAGAAAGGAAGATTTTCTACAAAGACGTTGTACGGATCAATTCCGTGATCCCGTCGTCCCATAAGTGGTAAGCCGTCAATTTCGCCCATAGTGATTGCTTATAATACAATGAAAATACGCACTCGTCTACTTCTTGACGGCTTTGTCGGTGACGTCGAACTTGTCGAGATACCAACCAAACATCAGACGAGTTTGTGAATTGAGCGCGGCAATGGCGTTGTACAAAATCGTCGTTAGCGGCAGCAGTACCCACTGCAACATCATAAATACTGTGCGGTGATGTTTGTAACGCGCTGGTTTTGGCGGCAAGAGTTTTAGGCTCAAAAACAGCGTAATCATAATTCCAATGAGCGCTATTGTTTGAATCCGACTGGCAATCAGTGGAATCTGATTCGCCGTGTAGTTATCGGGGTTAATCCAGGCAGGCACGAGAGCTGCAAACGCCAAAATAAGTGGCGCAGTCGCCCACGAAACATGCCCTTCCAGCAAGCGCAAAAACTTTGACCATTTATCGAATTTCGATATTTTGTTTGGTGTAAAAAACGCTTTTTCGGCAACATATGCAACATCAGATGCGCCGTATGCCCAGCGGCGAATTTGCTTGAACTGCACAATAAATGTCTTTTTATATGTGTCGGCCAACACCGCATCTTGGTAAATTGGCAAATAAATCGGGAACACATCGTACTTGCCCTCGAATCGAAAATAGCTGCGCCAAAACTGATGCCCGTCCTCGACAATTGTTCGTCTGCTCAAAAAATCAGTCGCAATGAGTCCGTCCATCGGCTGCGAATGGGACGAAAAGTTTCGTAGCATATGCGGACGCAGCGATAATACGAGGTTCCAAAACGAATTACCCGTCGCAATAACGCGCATCGGCGCCGGCACATCCCAAATGTTGTTGGTAAACATCGGAATCGGCTGGTACGAAGCGTGCGATGGATCTGGCGTCGCGGCAAAAATATAACTCAGCGCTGTAAAGTATTTTGGATGTGGACGATTATCGGCATCAAGCATGGTCACCATCACCTTGGTTGGATCAATATTGTGTTGGCTAAGGTATTTTTCGAAGCCCCGCGCAGCATAGGTGAAGTTTCCGCCCTTGCCCCGAACTTCTCCTTCGGTCAGCGGATGCTTATAGGTCAGGATATCGCGAAATTGACTGCCGTATTTCTTGGTGAGCGCCAAAATAGCTGCTTCGGATTGCGCGCCATCGCGACCCTCATATGCAAAAATCAGAATCACCTTTTTCATATCATAATCTGAAGCTAAAATAGACTGAACGGTTGGCTCAAGAATGTCGCGACTCTCGTTATAAGCCGTGACGAC